>JAFXJE010000139.1 GCA_017532485.1 Peptococcaceae bacterium
CCCATATTAGTGACCAAAAATCACGTCAAATGATTAGACGAGCAAAGCATATCCAACCAAATGCGATTGTTGTAGTTACTGGTTGTTATGCTCAAGTATCGCCAGAGGATATTGCTAAAATCGAAGATGTAGATATTATCTTAGGGACAAATAAACGCCATGAAATTGTTGATAGAGTACGCGATTTTCAGCGTGAACATAAACGGCAGCAAACAGTTTTACCGAAAGAGGATTTGTTTGAATTTGAAGAAATAGATATTCCACGCGAAATTCATCATACTAGAGCTTATTTGAAAGTGCAGGATGGCTGTGAGCAATTTTGTACTTATTGTATTATTCCTTATGCCAGAGGTCCCTTACGCAGCAGGGAAATGGAAAATTGTCTCGCAGAAGCAAAGCGTTTAGAACAGGCAGGTTTCCAAGAACTGATTTTAACGGGAATTCATTTAGGTGCCTATGGCAAAGAGCATGGTCGATATACGCTGGCTGATTTATGTGAGAGAATTTTACAGGAAACTAATATTGCCAGAATTAGATTAAGCTCACTTGAACCTACTGAAGTAAGTGACCATTTACTGCAGTTGATGGTTAGTTCGCCACGAATGTGCCGTCATTTGCATTTACCTTTACAAGCAGGTGTTGACAGCGTTTTGGAACGCATGAACAGACCATATCGTACAGAGGATTATCGACGAGAGATAGCTAAAATCAGAGAAGCTGTTCAGGATATTGCTATCAGTACCGATTTGATGGTAGGTTTTCCGGGTGAAACAGACGAAGATTTTGCTGCTAGTTTGGCCTTTTGTGATGAAATGCAGTTCAGCAGTATGCACATTTTTAAGTATTCACCACGTGCAGGTACGCCAGCAGCAGAGTATCCAAATCAGGTAAAGCATGAAGTGAAGAATAAACGAAGCCAAGAAATGCAGGATATGGCTGCGCAAAACGCTCAAGCTTATTTGGCAGAGCATATTGGCGCTACTGTAGAAGTTTTGGTTGAAGAACAAGATAAAAATGGTGCGTGGTTAGGTCATACCGATAATTATTTGAAAGTGTGTTTTACAGGGACAGCAGAAAAGAATACTTTTGTACAAGTGAAATTGGAGAAAATTAAAGGTAGTCTGCTCTTAGGAAAAAAACTTTAAATAGTAGCTATTTTACTCTTGCTTTTCTGTTGAAAAGCCGTTAGAATAGTAAAGGTGTTGTTGTAGGAGGTGAAAAAATTGGATTGCATTTTTTGTAAGATTGTTAACAAAGAAATACCGTCTACCATTGTTTACGAAGACGAAGAAATCTTAGCTTTTGAAGATGTAAATCCGGTTGCTCCTGTGCATATACTGGTTATTCCAAAGAAGCATATTCGCAGTTTAAATGATTTAACAGCAGAAGACAGTGAATTAGTAGCAAAAATGATGTTAGTTATCCAAAATATTGCGAAAGAAAAAAATATTGCTGATGCAGGCTATAGAGTAGTTAACAACTGCGGCGAGTTAGGTGGTCAGGCAGTTCACCACATACATTTCCATTTGCTCGGGGGCAGAGAAATGTTATGGCCAGCAGGATAAATGCTTGCTTATTTTGTAAATGTCTAGTATAATAACATAGATATTTGATTATTTTAAGAAGGTCCCTATAGTAGCTATTTAACTTGCAGGAATAGCTACGGTAGTATTGGAGGGAGGGAAGACTGTGGGAGAGGTACATGTTGGAAAAACAGAATCCTTGGATAGCGCTCTTCGGAGATTTAAGCGTTCATGCCAAAAATCCGGTGTTTTAGCAGAATGCCGTAAACGTGAACATTATGAAAAACCAAGTGTAAAACGTAAGAAAAAATCTGAAGCGGCTAGAAAAAATAATAAGAGAAAATCTTTCTAATTTTTAGCAGCTAGTGAGAGGCTAGGACTTTTGTCCTAGCCTCTTTTTTGGTTATAAAAACAAAAATTGCATAAAATAGGTAAAAACTGTAAAAAAATTACAATTAGTATTATTCTTTGCTATAATTAGCCTGTAAGATAACTAGATGACTTGAAGTGGAAATGTGGACAAAGAGGAATTAAAAAATGTAGTAGGTATTGGGAAATTACAGGAAACCAGCACAATTTATCAGGAAAGGACGGCTGAAAAATATTTAGCCTATGCAACCAAAAGCAGGTGCAATGGATATTGTCGTTTATGGATTATTAGCAAAGCTCAAAAACGAGTGGAGTATTTTGAATTGAAATTTAATCGGGAAGGGATAGCCGATTATCGCTCGATTTATGGCAAGAGAAATATGGAAAATGTTTTTGGTGAAGAATATCGTTATCGGATTACTTATGCAGAAGCATTGCAGCTGCTGGGTGATGCCGTAAGACAAAATTATAAATATGGTCGTAACCTTGAGTTAGTAGAGCAAATTAATTCAGTGCATTTAGAAGAATGTTGGCAGCAAGAATGGAGGACGAAGCATAAAAGCTATGTTTTGGGAGAAAAAACTCTTGCCTTAACTGATTTGGTTAGTTTATATATCCAAAGCATTGCTCAAGAAGACAGCAGTTTATTTTATAGCTTGATGGCAGAAGAAGCACAAGGTGAAAATAGGGATTTATATCTATATAATTGGTATCATCCGTTGGAAGGATTTATTTTTCGGGATGTAACTATAGAGGCTGTTCATTATCGTGTTTTAACGGGTGAAATAGAAGTTTGGCTTTTAGCAGAAGCCAGCCGACCAGATGGTTTGGTTTTAGAGATTGATTTAAGTTTACTTTGTCTTCATACGGATGGAGGATACAGAATAAAAAACGAAAAGATAAATGAAGTAAGAAAGAAAAAATGTTAAAAAATAGTGGGGAAATTTGGTGAAAATAAGCTAGGGCAAAATTATTGTCCTAGCTTATTTTTTATGCTTAATGCTTTTAGTTGACTAACTTTTCAAAGAGCCTAAGTATTTTGTTCTTCTTTTGCGGGTACAGCAGCATAGCGTAATACTTTTTTCTCTGCTAAAGCAGGAATGAGTATTTCCTCTTCAATTGTAATTTCAGGATAAATCTTGAAAAATTCCAAATTATCTACAATACCACCTGGCATGGTTAAGCCCTTTTCTAAGATATTGCTGTTGCCGATAGCAGTAATAGTATAAGGTGCTTCTAAAATTTCTTTGTCACAAGTTAAGTAAGTAGTATTTAAGGCATCAAGAAAACCGATAGCTGTTGTATCAATAATGCGAATGTTGTTGATAGCGACAGCTTCAGCACCAGAATTCCACAATTCATTAATTAAACCGACTACATCACTATAGAGCAAATTCTCTTTTTGGAGAATTATTTTTATCCCTGGACCAGCAACAGAAGCTTGACCTGTTAAAATATCCAAACGCTTAATTTCATTGTTAACATATTCAATCATTCGTGTATCATCGGCATAGTCTTGCTGATATTCTTCCAAGCGCTGCTCAGCTTCGGTAATTTCGGCATTAAGCAAGTGGCGTTTGTCGCTGAGGTTTTTTAACATGATAGTTAAATCAGCAGTTGATTGATAAGCCAGTTCGGAGGCTAAACGATTTTGAGTCTGTGTTTGGATTGAGAGCATAATTCCGAAAAGAATAAAAGTTGCTGCCAGATAAATTTGCCAACCATATTTCTTTTTAAAATTCATTTGGTAAACTCAGCTCCTTTATTCAGAATCCGGAGTAGCGTGAACATCACGCTTGTTCAAGATGCGAGTTAAAAAATGATGGCGAATAGTAGCTACGTTTTGGAAAATACGTATCCCAAAAACAAAAACTGCTGCCATATATAAATCCACACCTAATTTATCGCCTAAATAAGCTAAGAAAGCGGCAAAAACAGCATTGGTTAGAAAGCCGGTTAATAAAATAAGTCCGTTAAAAGTTTCTTCCAAAATACAGCGAACACCGCCGAGGACAGAGTCTAATGCTGCTAAAACAGCGATAGATAAATATTTAGCCATAGCCAAAGGAATTGACCAAGTAATCATTGAACCAAACATAATTCCGGCTAACAAGCCCAATAAAGGAATAAGCCAAACCATGATTATTAACCCTCCATTTCCACAATCTTCAAGTTAGCAGTAGGGAAACTTCCGGTATAAGCCGGAATAGTAACTAAGGTCGGTGCAGTATCGGCAAAAAGCTGATAACTTACAGGAAAACCAGCTACGCGTAAAGTTTCGTAACTGACACTGCTATTAATAGCTGCCTCGAAAGCAGCTGGATCACCGATAGCCGAAATTAAAAACGGTGGTGCTAAACGAGTAGTATTAACTAAGATAACATTACCAACACAACGAATTTCGGAAGAAGCAATGATGCGTTGACCGTTGATGCTGATAGCTTCAGCATTGGCAGAACGTAAATCATTAACAATATTCAGCAGTTTATCATAGTGAATAATAAAGCGATTTGCATCTTCGTTAGGTGCAGCAGCTAAACCAGCTGCATAATCGTCTAAAGAAATAATAATACCAGGCCCTACTAAGGGAGTAAGTCCTGCTAAAATTTGTTGGTTAAATAATTCTACTTGTAAGGTAGCCAATTGGTTTTCACCGGTAGCAGATTGGGAAATAATCTGTTCCGTTTGTTGGCGTAAAGAAGTCAATTTGGCTTCTTGAGCAGCAGTTTCTGCTTCTAAATTGGTAATCAAGGAGATTAATACTTCATTACGGTTGTCTGAATTAACCGCGAGCGTAGCAGATTGAACCTTGATAGCTTGCATCGTAAAAAATCCGATAAACATACAAAATAAGGTAATTGGCACTACCCACTTGCGCATCTGTAAAAAACCTCCTTTAAAATAGAAAAATTTGCAAAATAGTCATGTTGCTTTATCCCAAAATAGGATATAATGATAAAGTAAGATACAATGGTAAAATAATGCTTAAAGCCATTATATCAAAGATAAAAATAAAGAAAAGGGATTTCTTTATTCATCAAGAAAATTAATAAGACTTCTAGATAATTAAAACAATTGTTTGTGGGGGGGATGTTGAATATGGCATTTGATTTTTTTAGTTTGCTGAATCCGATAAATGTTCTTGATATTGCTATTGTTGCCATATTTATTTATAAATTAATCGATATGATTAAAGAAACTAGAGCCGTACAATTACTTAAAGGTATTTTACTGCTGGTGGTTTTTACTGTCATTAGTGAAATGCTGGGCTTGACGACAGTTAACTGGCTTTTGGAACAAACTCAGACGGTCTTAATTTTAGCTATCCCAATTGTTTTTCAGCCTGAATTACGGCGTGCTTTGGAACGCTTGGGCAATAGCACTTTTTGGAATCCAGGCTCAGGTATTAACAGCAGCCAAAAAGAAGTAGATTATATAATAGAACAGTTAATGTCTTTTCTTGTTAATTCCAGTAAGGAAAATAAAGGGGTGCTTTTGGCTATTCAAGGTGAAGAAGGCTTGGGTGAATATGCTGCCACTGGGATTAGAATTGACGGGCATTTATCCAGTCAATTGCTGAGCAATATTTTTATTGTAAATACACCTCTGCATGATGGTGCTGTAATCATTGACAATACTACAATTGTTGCAGCCAGCTGTTATTTGCCTCTATCGGAAAATAAAAATATTAATAAAGCATTGGGTACGCGTCATCGTGCTGGTATCGGCTTGAGTGAAGTTACCGATGCTGTAGTTTGTATTGTTTCGGAAGAAACAGGAGCGATGTCTATTGCCAAAAATGGTCATCTTTATTGGAATTTAAACGAAACGAAATTACGGAAAAAACTTTCAGAAGAATTACGTCCACGCGAACAAAAAACCTTTATTCAAAAGTGGAGGGAAGAATATGTCGACAAAAGAAAAAAATGATTGGGTTCTTAAAATCGTTTCGGTACTGGCTGCCGTAGTTTTGTGGCTTTATGCGTCAGCAGATGTCAATCCAATGATGGAAAAAAGTTTTGATGTTAGTATAGCATACTTAAATCAAGCTGAAGATATGCTTGTTTTAGAAGGACCAAAAAGAGTTACGCTTACCATTAAGGGTCGGCAAAATGATTTGCTCACTTTACGCAGTGATGATTTTTGGGCTGGGATAGATTTACAGGATGCTGTAAAAGGAACAGCTGATTATCCGATAGAAATTCGTGTACCGGAAAATGTAGAACGCTATACGGCCTCAGCTTCAATAGCCAAGGTTCATTTAGGACAATGGGAAAGCAAGACAGTGCCTGTTAAATTGGAAACAAACGGTGAATTGTCATCATCATATCAGTTAAATAAGACTTCGTTGCTTCCAGAAAGCGTGCAAATTGAGGGCTACAGTCATATTTTAACGGATATTTGGTCCGTTAGCACCAATCCGCTTGATTTGAGTTCGCTTAATAATGATTGGAATGGAACGGTATCTTTAAATCTGCCGGAAGGGGTAACTGCTGCCAAAGATAAGGTACAAGTTAAATTAGATTTGCTAGAAGTGCAGCGCAAACGCGAATTTGAGTTGCCTGTTAATGTGCGCAATTTGCCTGATGGCTTAAAGGCAACAATGAGTAATAATCGCGTAAGCTGCTTCTTAAGAGGAACTGATAAAGAGTTTGCTGCTTTTAATGTTGAACAAATTCAACTTTATGTTGATTGTGCTGGCTTAAGCTTGGGAACACATACTTTAGATATTCAAATGGAAAATAACAGTAAATTTTCTGCTGTCGAATTAGCGCCAGTTAAAGTAGAGGTTGTAATTGAAAATGCTGCACTAAGCAGTATGGCAGAAAATGATTAGTAGGGAGGAAAATAAATTGAAATTATTTGGTACAGATGGTGTCCGTGGTGAAGCAAATCTTGTTTTAACGGCTGAACTAGCCTATCAATTGGGGAGAGCTGCTGCGCATATTTTACAACAAGAGGGCTTGCCTGATAAAGAAAAAGCTATTGTGATTGGGAAAGATACCAGAATTTCCGGTGATATGTTGGAGGCTAGCCTTATTGCCGGTATTTGTTCTACTGGGGTAGATGTTTATCAGGTTGGGGTGATGCCGACACCGGCAGTTGCTGTTTTGACCAGAATGTTAAATGCTATGGCAGGGGTAGTAATTTCTGCTTCGCATAATCCTTACCAGGATAACGGTATAAAATTTTTCAGTCCTTTAGGCGTAAAATTACCTGATAGAGTGGAAGAAAAAATTGAAAAATTAATAGCTGATGATTTAGCAGGCATTCCTTATCCAGTAGGAGCTGATTTGGGTCGTGTTATTCCTTATGAGGAGGGCGCAAAGCGCTATACGCAGTTTATTCAAAGTAAGGTAAGTGGTGATTTAGGTGGCTTGCGTGTAGTTGTCGATTGTGCTAACGGTGCAGCCAGTCATATTGCGCCACCACTTTTACGCTCCTTAGGTGTTGATGTAGTAGCTATCAATTGCACACCAAATGGTATAAATATCAATGAAAATTGTGGTTCTACTCATTTGGAACAGCTGCAAAAAGCTGTTGTAGCCCAAGAGGCAGATTTAGGCATTGCTTATGATGGGGATGCTGACCGTTTGTTAGCAGTAGACCATTGGGGTGAGGTTGTTGATGGAGATAAACTATTGGTAATCTATGCTTTGGATATGGATGCCAAGGGCGAATTGGATGGCAACCAAATGGTAGTTACCGTAATGAGCAATTTAGGCTTGAAAGTTGCCTTACAGCAAAAAGGTATTACTGTAAGGGAATCGCAAGTAGGTGACCGTTATGTAATTGAAGAAATGCAAAATCATGGTGCTGTTTTAGGTGGGGAGCAATCAGGTCATATTATTTTCAGCAAAGACAATACTACGGGTGATGGCATTTTAAGCAGCGTTAAGTTATTGGAAATAGTGAAAAAGAGTAAAAAAAGCTTGCAAAAATTAGCTGCGCAAATGGAGCAATATCCACAAATTTTACGAAATGTCCGAGTGCAAAATAAAAATGGCTGGGCTGAAAAAGAAGAAATTAAGGCGGCTATGGCAAAAGCTCAGGAGGAATTGGGCAATACAGGGCGCATTTTGGTGCGTGCCTCTGGTACGGAAAACCTTTTGCGTGTAATGGTTGAAGGCAAAGATGCACAACAAATAGAAAGAATTGCGCAGGAATTAGCTGCAGTAGTAGATACGGTGATGAATTAATGATTATTGGTTTAGGCACAGATATTGTGGAAGTAAAACGTATTAAAGCGGCCATAGCGAAAAATGACCGCTTTATTACACGAATTTATACTCCGGCAGAAATTGCTTACTGTCAGCAAAAAAATCGCCCGGAGCTTTCCTTTGCAGCTCGGTTTGCAGCCAAAGAGGCTATTAGTAAAGCTTTTGGCACAGGCATAGGCAAAATAAGCTGGCTGGACATGGAAATTACTAATGCGCAAAGTGGACAACCACTAGTGCATTTATCAGGAAAATGTGCTATGATATCACAGGAAAAACAAGTTAAAGCTATTCATCTTACATTAAGTCATACAGATGAATATGCTGTAGCGACAGCTATCCTAGAAGGAGGGAATGACGATGTATCTGGTAACTGCACAACAGATGCGTGAAATTGACCAAAAAGCAATAAATGAATATAACTTTCCGGAAGCTGTTTTAATGGAAAATGCAGGTCGAGTAGCAACAGATGTTTTGCTGGCGAAATTTCCTAAGCTTGCTGATTTGCATATTACGATTGCTGTCGGAGCCGGTAATAATGGTGGTGACGGCTTAGTCATTGCTAGATACTTGCATAAGTTGGGTGCGAAAGTAAAAGTATTTTTGGCTCAAGAAAAAGAATTAAGCCCAAGCACACAGTTGAATTTAAGTATTTTAGAAAAATTACCTGTTAAAATCTATCCATTGGATACGGAAAACAGTATTCATTTATTTAAAGTGGCTATCAATACTACAGATATCTTTATTGATGCTTTGTTAGGTACAGGAGTTAATCGCCAGTTATCTTCTTTGTTAGCGGAAATTGTTGATATAGTCAACAAAAGAACTTGTGTAACAGTAGCTGTTGATGTACCTACAGGTTTAAATTGTGATACAGGTGAAATTTACGGCAGCTGTTTGGTGGCTGATTATACAATCGGTCTAGCTTTGCCGAAACGAGGTTATTACTTAAATAAAGGTTTAAAATATTGTGGTGAAATCACTATTGTTGATATTGGTTTCCCAGAAGAATTGTTGGCAGAATGTGGTCTGCAGACATATTTGGTGGATAATGATTATTTACAGGGTCATCTGCAGGAGCGACAGAGAAATAGTCATAAAGGCACTTATGGTCATTTATTGCTGGTAGGTGGCAGTATGGGCATGAGTGGTGCAGTGACCTTAGCAGCGCGTAGTAGTTATCGGGCAGGAGTGGGTGCAGTATCTTGTGCTGTACCTAGTGATGTGCAATTGCATATATCTGTAAATATTCCTGAAGCTATGGTTTATCCTTTGAGTGAGGTAGAGGTTTTATTAAAAGGGAAAAAAGCAGTTGTTTTAGGACCGGGTATGGGCAAAAATGAGCATGTTTTACAAATGCTGCAATATATTTTACAAGAAAGTACTTGCCCAATAGTTTTAGATGCAGATGCGCTTAATGTTTTAGCTGGCAATTTAGAATTACTTAGTCTGGCAAAAGCGCCTGTAATTTTAACACCACATCCTGGTGAAATGGCTAGATTAATTGGCAAAGATGTGAAATTGGTACAGAATAATCGTTTAGAAACAGCCCAAAATTTTGCTGTTGAGCACCAAGTTTGGTTAGTTTTAAAAGGTGCTAATACGGTCATTGCTGCACCTAATGGTGAAATTTACTTAAATACTATTGACAGTCCTGCTTTGGCTGTTGCCGGCAGTGGTGATGTTCTGGCGGGCATTTTAGGCTCCTTCTTGGCACAGGGAATGTCACCGGAAGAAGCCTGCTGTATGGCAGTGCGTTTACATGGGGAAGCTGGAGTAAAACTGGCTGAACAGATGGGTACAATTAGTACACAAGCGGGAGATATTATAGAAGTATTACCGCAGCTTTTACGAGGTGAGACAAAATGAAAATATATCGACCAACTTGGGTGGATATAGATATGCAAGCTGCTAGACATAATTTTCAAACGGTTCGACAATTGGTTGGTGAACAAGTAAAAATTTGTGCTATTGTTAAAGCCAATGGCTATGGGCATGGTTCCGTAGAATTGAGCAAACTTTATGTTGCTGAAGGTGTAGATTTTTTAGCAGTAGCTACGATAGATGGTGCGTTAAAATTGCGTAATGCTGGAATAGAAGTGCCTATTTTAGTTTTAGGTTGGACGCCGGCAGAAGCTTATCAGGCAGCAGTGGAAAATGATGTGCGTTTGACAATGTATGATTTGCAAGAAATCAAAAAATTAAATGAAGCTGCTGCTAGTAAGGGCAAGAAAGCATTAGTACACTTGAAAATAGATACGGGAATGACTAGATTAGGCTTTATGGCTACTGAAGAAAACCTGGAGCAAATTGCGCAGGCGTTGGCGTTGCCTAATATTGAAATCGAGGGTATATTTAGTCATTTTTCTAAAGCTGATGAAAAATCAAAAGATTATGCGTATAAACAATTGGCGATTTTCAAAGATTTTGTGGCACGTTTGGAAGAAAAAACAGGCTATCACATTCCGATTAAACATATGGCCAATAGTGCGGCAATTATTGATTTACCAGAGGCTCATTTGGATATGGTGCGACCGGGCATTGTGCTTTGTGGGCTGCAACCCTCCAGTGAAATGCTCAATACTGCTGATTTGCAGCCTGTCTTGAGCTGGAAGGCCAAAGTCAGTCGGGTCCAGCAAGTACCTGCTGGTACGCTGATCGGTTATGGTGGTACTTATCAGGCGGAAAAAACGATGACAGTTGCAACTATACCTGTAGGTTATGCTGATGGTTATAATCGTTTGTTGAGTAATAAGGGCTATGTTTTATATCAAGGTAAAAAATTACCTATTGTCGGGCGAGTTTGTATGGACCAATTTATGGTTGATGCTTCCTCGGCTGCGAATTTGCAAGCAGGTGATGAAGTTATATTGATTGGCAGTCAGGGAGAGCAGTCTCTGACTGTAACTGAAATGGCAGAAATGCTGCAAACTATTGACCATGAGATTATTTGTGCTATAGCAGCCAGAGTGCCAAGAATTTATAAAATGTAAATTGACAGAAAAACTAAGAAAATGTTGGGGAGAAATATGTTTAGGGTTAAAAGAGGAGATATCTATTTTGCAGATTTAAGCCCTGTTATCGGTTCAGAGCAAGGTGGTGTTCGGCCAGTGTTGATTATTCAAAATGATGTAGGCAATCAACATAGTCCAACTACTATTGTTGCTGCTATTACTGGGCAAATTGGCAAGGCTAAGATACCTACACATGTGCCGTTGGCAGGCAGTGAAAAAGGGCTAAGTAAAAATTCCATGATATTGGTAGAGCAAGTAAGAACGATTGATAAAAAACGCTTGAAAGAGCGTATTTGCAGCTTAGATAAAGCTGTTATGGACCAAGTGGATAAAGCGTTAATTATCAGCATGGGTTTAAGCCCTATTTTGTGCAAGGAGGAGGAATAAGCGATGGAACATTTAGATATTTTAGCCAAAGAATTGGGCTGGCATAAAGGCAAGTTGGAAAAAACCATTGCGCTTTTAGACGAAGGGAACACTATTCCGTTCATTGCACGTTATCGTAAAGAAGTAACAGGTGAAATGGACGAGACCATGCTGCGTACATTGTCTGAACGCTTACAATATTTGCGTAATTTAGCAAAACGCAAAGAAGAAATTTGTTCTGCGATTGCTGAGCAGGGTAAATTGACAGATGAGCTGCAGCAAAAAATCATGGCAGCTGCTATCTTGCAGGAAGTAGAAGATTTATATTTGCCATATAAACAAAAGAGAAGAACAAGAGCCGGTATTGCCAAAGAAAAAGGCTTGGAACCATTAGCTCAACAATTATTAGCACCGGAAAACCAAGAAGCTGCAGATGTCTTGGCACAAGCATACATAAATGAAGAATTAGAAGTAAACACTCTTGAAGAGGCTTTAAGTGGTGCAAGAGATATTATTGCGGAGATTATTGCTGATGATGCTGATTTACGAAAATTTATTCGTGATATGGCTTGGAAACAAGGTGTCTTAAGCAGTAAAGCTAAAAAAGAGCAGACAGAAGCTACTCCTTATGAAATGTATTATGCCTATGAAGAGCCAGTGAAAAAAATGCCGCCACATCGCATTTTAGCTATTAATCGTGGTGAAAATGAAGATGTATTGGCAGTAAAATTACAGCAGCCGGAAGAAATTGTTTTGCAGCATATCTTAAAACAGTATGCAGTGCAAAAAAACAGCAGTTGTGCCGAACAAGTAGCTGAAGCTGCACAAGATGGCTTCAAGCGTTTGATTGCACCTGCTATTGAAAGAGAAATCCGTAATGAAATGACGGAAATTGGTGAAAAACAAGCTATTCATGTTTTTGGTCAAAATCTGCATAGTTTATTATTGCAGGCACCGGTCAAAGGTCATACTGTCTTAGGGGTTGACCCAGGTTTTCGGACAGGCTGTAAACTAGCCGTAGTCGATGAAACTGGCAAAGTTTTGGAGGTAGGTGTGATGTATCCACATCCACCACAGAAAAAATACCAAGAAGCTTTGAATATCATGAAAGCTATGATTGATAAGTGGCAAGTAGATTTAATTGCTATTGGTAATGGTACAGCTTCAAGAGAATCAGAGGCTTTAACTGCTGAATTGATTAAGTCTTGTCCAGGGGTACAATATACCATTGTTTCGGAAGCAGGGGCTTCTGTTTATTCTGCTTCACCATTAGCGAAAGAAGAATTTCCGGATTATGATTTATCTTTGCGCAGTGCTGTATCTATAGCACGCCGTTTACAAGACCCATTAGCTGAATTGGTGAAAATTGAACCAAAAGCAGTAGGGGTAGGTCAATATCAGCATGATGTTACGCCGAAAAAATTGGATGAAACTTTAACAGCTGTTGTCGAAGATTGTGTAAATGCTGTGGGTGTAGAAGTAAATACTGCTTCCAGTGCTTTACTGCAATATGTAGCTGGTTTAACAAAATCTACTGCTGATGGAATTATTCGTTATCGTAATGAGCAAGGTAAAATTACTGAACGCAAAGAGTTGTTGAAAGTGCCGCGCTTAGGGCCAAAAGCTTATGAGCAATGTGCAGGTTTTATTCGGATAGCTGATGGAAAAAATCCTTTAGATAATACACCTGTGCATCCAGAATCTTTTGAAGCTGCTGAAAAATTATTACAGGGTTTAGGCTATCAGACCAGCGATTTACAAAGTGAAAAGCAATCTCAATTAAAAGATGCTTTAGCTGCAGTCAATGTGAAGCAAATGGCTGAGCAGCTGGCAGTAGGCGAACCAACCTTGCGCGATATTATCGCTGCTTTGCAAAAGCCTGGACGTGACCCGCGTGAAGAACTAGATCCACCATTGCTGCGCAGTGATGTTTTATCTTTGGATGATTTGCAAGTAGGCATGGAACTAATGGGTACTGTGCGTAATGTTGTTGACTTTGGTGTTTTTGTCGATATTGGTGTGAAACAAGATGGCTTAGTGCATATCTCTCAAATCGGCGAAAAATTTATTAAGCATCCAATGGAAGTTTTATCTGTTGGTGATATTGTTAAAGTAAGTGTTTTGGAAATAGATAAAGTACGTAATAGAATTGCGTTAACTATGAAGCTGAAAGGGGAACAGAATAAATGATTGCACTGGTAAATGCAAAACTTTATACCATGGAAAAGAAAACACCATTGGAAGGTGCTATTTTGCTTGGTGATGATGGTAAAATCGCCGCGGTCGGTGCAGATATTGTAATTCCAGCCGAAGCCGAAGTGATTGATGTAGGTGGCAGAATTATTACCCCGGGCTTTATTGATGCACATACCCATATGGGGATAGATGAAGAAGTCCATCAACCTATGGGTGATGACTGCAATGAAATGACTGAGCCAAATACAGCCGAATTAAGAGCTTTAGATGCGATTAATTATCGAGATCGTTCTTTCCAAGATGCTGTGCAAGCTGGTGTAACTACTGTTATGATTGCCCCAGGCAGTGCTAATGTTTTTGGTGGTTTAGTTACGGTAATGAAAACAGCTGGTAAAACTTATAAAGAAATGTTGCTATTACCTGAAGCTGGATTAAAAATGGCTTTTGGTGAAAATCCAAAACGTGTTTATAGTGAAAAGGATAAAGCACCAAGTACACGTATGGCGACAATGGCGATTGCTCGTCAAGGATTTTTTGAGGCGGAAGAATATAAAAAGAAGAGAAAAGAAAAAGATTTTAATTTACAGACAGAAAATATTGTAAAAGCGTTGAGCAAAAAAATCCCAGTTAGAGCGCATGCACATCGTGCTGATGATATTTTGACAGCCCTGCGTTTGCGTGATGAATTCGATTTAGATATGGTTATTGAACATTGTACAGATGGTCATTTGATTGTTGAGGAATTAAAAGAAGCAAAAGTACCTGTAGCTATAGGGCCGAGCTTAAGCAATCGTGCCAAAGTAGAAATGGAAAATGTTACTTTCCGTACCCCTGGGATATTAGCGGCAGCAGGCATTGAAACAGCAATTATTACAGACCATCCATGCACACCTATTCAATATTTACCACTTTGTGCAGGTATTGCGATGCGAGAAGGAATGACTGAATATGATGCTTTGCGTGCCTTGACTATTGTACCGGCTAAAATTTTGAAAGTAGACAAACGGGTAGGCAGCTTGAAAGTGGGCAAAGATGCTGATATCGTTGTTTGGAATAATCATCCGTTAGAAATTATGGGCAAACCGGAAATGGTTTTCGTAAACGGCAAGCAAATTGCACTTTAATGGGGGGAAAATATATGGAAGAAAAAACTATCAATGTACCTGAGCTGTTCGGCAGTATGGTTTTCAATGATGCAGCTATGAAAGCAAAATTGCCGAAAGATGTTTATAAAAATTTAAAGCATACTATTGAAGAAGGGCAATCCTTAGACCCTACCGTTGCTGATGTGGTAGCTAATGCAATGATGGACTGGGCGCTGGAAAAAGGGGTAACTCATTTTACACACTGGTTTCAGCCAATGACAGGCATTACTGCGGAAAAACATGACAGCTTCATCAACCCTGTTGGTGGTGGTGGAGTAATTATGGAATTCTCTGGTAAAGAATTGATTAAGGGTGAGCCTGATGCTTCTAGTTTCCCATCTGGTGGTTTGCGCGCTACTTTTGAAGCTAGAGGTTATACTGCGTGGGACCCAACTTCCTATGCCTTTATCAAAGATAATACATTGTGTATTCCAACGGTATTTTGTTCTTATAGCGGGGAAATTTTAGACAAAAAAACACCTTTATTGCGTTCGGTAGAAGTATTGAATAAAGAAGCAGTGCGTTTCATGAATGCTTTAGGTTATCATGATGTCAACCAAGTATCACCTACGGTAGGTCCTGAACAGGAATATTTCTTAGTAGATAGAGCTTTGTCTTATCAACGCAAAGACTTGCTTTTTGCTGGCAGAACTTTGTTTGGGGCGAAGCCACCAAAAGGGCAAGAGTTGGAAGATCATTATTTTGGTGCCATTAAACCACGCGTAGCTGCGTTTATGGCTGAATTAAATCAAGAATTGTGGAAATTAGGCATTTTGGCTAAAACTGAGCATAATGAAGCGGCTCCTGCTCAACATGAGCTGGCACCTATTTTTGGTACTGTAAATTTATCTACTGACCATAATCAGTTGACCATGGAGATGATGAAAACAGTAGCTCGCAAACATGGCTTATCCTGCTTATTGCACGAAAAACCATTTGCTGGTGTAAATGGTTCCGGTAAACATAATAACTGGTCCTTATCCACCAATACCGGTATCAATATGCTCAAACCAGGTAAAGCACCTGCCGATAATCTATTGTTCTTATTGACATTAGTAGCAGTTGTTGCTGCTGTAGATGATTATCAAGATTTATTGCGTATCTCAGTAGCCAATGCAGGTAATGACCATCGTTTAGGTGCCAATGAAGCACCACCAGCGATTATTTCCATCTTCTTAGGTGACGAATTGACTGATATTTTGGAAGCTTATGAAAATGGTGAGGTTTATACGCCAGTTAAAGCTACAGCTATGGAAATGGGCGTATCTGTTTTACCAAGCTTTATGAAAGATACCACAGACCGTAACCGTACTTCGCCATTAGCGTTTACTGGCAATAAATTTGAATTTAGAATGTTAGGCTCCAGTTCTTCTATCGCTGAGACCAACACAGTAATGAATACTATTGTGGCTGATGCTTTAGGTAAAATGGCTGACCGTTTGGAAAAAGCCGAAGATTTGGAAAAAGAAATCAAGCTGCTTATCCAAGAAACTGTCAAAGAACACAAACGGATTATTTTCAACGGTAATAACTATTCAGAAGAATGGGTGGAAGAAGCAGCGCAGAGAGGTTTGCTCAATTTGCGGACTACTGCTGATGCCGTACCTTATTTGGTAGAAAATAAAAATATTGCTTTATTTACTCGCCATGGTATTTATAGTGAAGAGGAAGTGCGTTCTCGCTGTGAAATCCAATTGGAAAACTACAGCAAAGTATTGCACATTGAGGCATTGACTATGTTGGATATGGCTAAACGAGAAATTATTCCTGCTGTAAATCATTATCTGAAAGATTTAAGTCAAACAGCAGCTTCAGTGAAAGCTGTTTTACCGACTGCAGATTGCAGCATGGAAGAAAGTTTGATTGCAGAAATTTCTCAACGTGCAGCAGCTTTATACCAAAAAACTGTTGCGTTAGATAAATTAATGAATGAAAGTAAGAAACATGAAGAAAATGTTCAAGATTGTGCCATTTATTATAAAGAGCAAGTATTTACCGCTATGGAAGAATTGCGTGTAGTAGCAGATGAATTGGAAACTTTGGTAGGTCAGGAATATTGGCCATTCCCAACTTACAGTGATTTATTATTTAAAATCTAAGATGAAA
>JAFXJE010000140.1 GCA_017532485.1 Peptococcaceae bacterium
GGAAAAATCAAAAAAGCATAGCATATCTTGTCGGAAAGCAGTAGTCAGAGGATATGATGAATGTTATAATAAAAGAATGAATGATAAAAATGCCTTGGAGGGATTTATAATGGAGGAACGCACATTAAAAATGTTGACTGCGCAGGCGAAAGAAATTCGTCAAGACATTGTCAAAATGGTTGGTGAAGCAAAATCAGGTCATCCTGGTGGGTCTTTATCTGCTGCAGATATTGTTACTTATTTGTATTTCCAAGAAATGCACATTGACCCAGAGGAGCCACAATGGGCAGACAGAGATAGATTTGTTTTATCCAAAGGTCATGCGGCCCCTGTTCTTTATGCGACTTTAGCTCACAGAGGCTTTTTCCCTAAAGAAGAATTAAATAGTTTGCGTAAATTAGATTCTCATTTACAAGGTCATCCAGATATGAAGAAAGTACCGGGTGTAGATATGTCTACAGGTTCTTTGGGGACAGGTATTTCTGCGGCTGTAGGTATGGCTTTGGCAGGTAAAATTGATAAAAAAGATAGATATACTTATGCTTTATTAGGCGATGGTGAGTTAGATGAAGGTCAAGTTTGGGAAGCTGTAATGGCAGCCTCTCATTACCAATTAGACCACTTGATTGCTTTTGTTGATAATAACGGTTTACAAATTGATGGTAATGTTGATGATGTATTATCTCCAAATCCTATTGATGCTAAATTTGCAGCATTTGGCTGGAATGTTTTAGTTATTGATGGTCACGATTTTGGACAAATTGAAGAGGCTGTAAAAGCGGCTAAAGCAACTCAAGGCAAACCAACTGCAATTATTGCGAAAACAGTAAAAGGTAAAGGTGTATCCTTTATGGAAAATCAGGTCGGCTGGCATGGCAGTGCTCCAAATGCAGAGCAAGTAGCGACAGCGTTGGCAGAATTACAATAAGGAGGATATCAAGATGACAAGTGTTGCAACAAGAGATGCTTATGGTGAAGCGTTAGCTGCTTTAGGGCAGGAAAATGAAAATATTGTTGTTTTGGATGCCGATTTATCTAAGTCAACCAAGACTTGTGATTTTAAAAAAGCAGTTCCGGAACGTTTCTTTAATATGGGTATTGCCGAGCAAAATATGATGGGCGTAGCTGCAGGTTTAGCTGCTTGTGGTAAAATTCCGTTTGCTAGTACCTTTGCTGTGTTTGCAGCCGGCAGAGCTTACGACCAAATCAGAAATACTATTGCTTATCCAAAATTGAATGTTAAAATTGCAGCCAGTCATGCAGGTTTGACCGTAGGTGAAGACGGTGGTTCTCATCAAATGTTGGAAGATATTGCTTTAATGCGAGTAATTCCTAATATGGTAGTTTTAGTTCCTGCTGATGGCGAAGAAACAAAACAAGCTGTGCGTGCTGCGGCTGAGTATGATGGACCTGTTTACATTCGCTTAGGTCGTCCAAAAGTACCAATGATTTTCGACGAAAATTATAAATTTACTATCGGTAAAGGTGTAGTCGTTAAAGAAGGTACAGATGTGACTTTAATTGGGACAGGCATCATGGTCAGCAAAGCTTTAGAAGCTGCAGAAAAATTAGCAGCTGAAGGTATTAATGCAGCTGTAGTTAATATCAGTACTATTAAACTATTAGATGAAAAATTAATCGTACAGATGGCAGAAAAGACTGGTGCGGTAGTGACTTGTGAAGAACACAGCATAATCGGTGGCTTAGGTGGTGCTGTCGCAGAAGTATTGTGCGAACAGTGTCCTGTGCCAATGGCTAAAATTGGTGTTAATGACAGCTTTGGTCAATCTGGTTTGCCAGACCAATTATTAGAAAAATATGGTTTAACCGTAGAACATATTGTAGAAGAAGCCAAAAAAGTGATTGCGAGAAAAAAATAAATTAAACTGATAATAAGCAGCCTCCTTCGAATCGAAGGAGGCTGCTTGTTTTTAGGGTAGTTTATATTATGTTAAGAAGAAAGCGATTTAGAAAATAATGTTGGAATAAGGAATACCAACTGCTAACAAGATAACAAATAAGAATGGCAGAGAAATCACAGCATATTTCATAAAGTCAGACGGTTTAATCATTTCTTTAGCAGTCATCATAATCCCGGTAGCAGGAGAAGCCGCTGGTGTAGCAATAGCTAAGTGAGCTGCGATAAATAACAGGCACATCAAACCAGAAGCGTTTAAACCAACCATACCGGCAAAGTTATATAATACAGGCATAACCAGTACAATGATAATTAAGTTGGTTGCGACATTGGTTAAAATCATAGCAAAGAGTAAACCTACAAAAACGAATACCAGAGGATTTAATTGAGTAAATGGCATCAGTAAGCTCATTAAGGTTTGAGAAATACCAGTAGCTTCTGTATTCATATAGCTGGAGATAACCATGATGAAAGCAACCATTAAAACAGGGTCCCAACCGATTTTAGCAGCTGAAATATTGAAGTTTAAGAATGGTTTGCCATCTTCGCGTTTTAAGAGCATCATTACGCATAAGACCATAGCGATGATACCGAACATACCGAATTTTCCTAAGAAAGCGGAGATAGGTCCTAAGAAGCTAATAGAGGAAAGAACGATTAAAATCATGTAAACAACGAAGAACAACATAGCTAATTTTTGGTCACGAGTAGCTTTTTGAGTGCCGCCGAAAACAGCAGGGTCAAAGTTTTTCAAAGGAGAAACATCAACTCTGAAGACAAAACGCATTAAAGCCACGAAAGATAAGATAATTAAAAAGCCCATAGGAATCATGAACAGCATATATTGTGCCAAATTTAAAGGTACAGGGAACATAGCATTATAAGTAGCCATAATCATTAAAGCATTACCCATAACTGGAATAGCGATTTGACCCATCAATAAGGATAAAGCTGTACCTAACATCAATAAGGTAGGTAATTTAGTATAAGGAGTCATATTTAAGTTTTTGCATAAAGTAGTGAAAATACCAACAAAAACTACAGCCATAATCATAGAGTTTAAAATACCACCGATAAAAGCAGCAAAGAATAATAAGGCTAAAGTTAACCAAGGTTTACCCATAGTAAATTTACTGCCTAAAATAGTGTTAACTAACCAACGGGTAGCACCTGTTTCTTCTAAAACAGCCATTAAAAGAAAAACGAAAATCATGGAGATGATAGTTACGTTAAAACCGGAAGCAATCATCATATTAGGCCCGATTGTTAGACCAATAGCTGTTAAACAAATAAAACTGGTCCAAGACATACCAATTGTAGACCAACCATAAATAGCTGCAATGAAGGTACCTAGAATACCCATCCCATAAGGAGTAATTTGGGCAACAGGTGGTAAAAATCTAAAGAAAAATGCTAAAACAAAAACAACCGCACAATGAAAATAGGTCATTTTTTTCGTTTCCATAATAGAACACCTCATTTAATTATATAAATAGTTGTAATAATTGCATAATTTAGAAATAAAAGGTAAATTTTAACCTGAAAAATAGCGGATGCACTTTTTTCTGTCGTACATCCGCTGGAGTTAAGATTGTAAGTTACAAGTTTAGATTATAATTCTTCACTTAAAATGCTGTAGCTTGGGCAGCCTTCACATTGTGCAGGAATTCTGACACCTAGTAAAACAGCAGCTGTAGGAGCTACGTCAACTTCTCTTGGGAATAATTCCATTTCATAACCTTCTTTGATACCAGGACCGGCAGCTACGAAGATTGGGCTTAAAGTGGTATCGTTGTAGCCAGTAGCAGTAGATAAACCTTCACCATGGTCAACTAAATAGTCATCATGTACGAAGAAGATAATATCCCCTGCAGTATATTCGCCACCTAAACCCAGCAGATTAGCATCTTTCTTATGCAAAGCCATAGAAATTACGCGATGACCTGTATCAGGGTCTTTATAGCCATATAAATCAGTAATGATTTGTTCTTCCAATTCGTATTTATCAGCTGGGTCAACAATACCGAAACGGTCACGTCCTTTTAAGTTGATAAAGATGGAGTTGGAACGTTGTTGAACGGCTCTGGTTTTTTCCCAGTCAATTTCAGGGATGCTCTTACCGTTTTCATCTTTTTGCATAACGGTATAGCCCAGTTTTTCCATAACAGCAACATTAACACCCATATTGTCGCCGATACCATGGAAGTGTTCACTTTCACGGCAAACTAAGGAGTGGTCAGAGAATAAGATAATAGTCCAACCTTCATCCATCATTGGTAAAAATTCACCAATATAATCGTCGGTAATTTTATAAGTTCTTTCATGCAGTTTTTGGATTTCTGCTTCTGGAGCAGGAGAGTCTTCTCTTTGTTTCATCCAAGGCAGGTAGCAGTGACCCATCATATCAGGACCATGGAAGTGGCTGAAAACAACTTCAACTCCTTCTTCCTGCATCATATATTTCATGCCGTCAGCTTGCCATTTAGCAGCTTGTTCCCATTGTTTGAAGTTACATTCCATGATGTCGAAGTCGCCGCCGAAACCTTGACCTGTTGGTACAGGAGGACCAAATTTACCAACAACTTTATCAAAAATCCAATGAGGATACCAAACACAGTTATCTTCTGCGGAGAAAGCTTGAGAAACCCAAAGACGAATGTAAGAGCCGTCTTCATCACAGTCGATTAAGCACATATTACGGATAACTCTTTCCATTTCGCCGGATTGACCTTTTGGTAAGATACCAGGAACATTTTTGGTATATTCACCTTTCACTAAAACTGCAAATGGTTCAGGCATTTCTTTGGAAGCATAAACAGCTACACGGTCATAAACGCCCTGTTCGTTTTTCAAAATCAAGCAAGGACTTGGCATCATACCAAATAACTGAATCCAAGTAAATTCTTTAGCGCCTTCAGGAGCATTAGCCCAGCCTACAGGTTCGCTGATTGGAGATAAGGAAACATTTTGTGGAAATCTGTGCATTGTATCCATGGTGCTTTCACCAGGCATTGTGTGCATCAAGCGATAGTCCATATAATGTTTAGGTTTGTAGCCGTTGGCAGCAATACCTTCTTTAAATTCATTCCATAATTCATCATGGTATGGTTTTTTAGAAGTAGAAGAAGCACCTGTACCTAAGAATTTTAAGTCAGAGCCGTCACCATCATAACCATGAGACGCTGCAGCAGCATATGCATAATATTTAGGTTCAGTTGCTTTAGTATTAGCGATAATAGTAGTTTCGTTGTCACGCATTGCATAACCAAAGCCTAAAGCACCAGGGGTGGAACCGTCTACTACATACAAGTTTGGATTATCTGTGGTTGGAGGCCAAGCACCACCAGGCCAGTGCCATACTAAAGTTTTCTTGCCGGCATCAGTGGTGATATTCCACAATGGTTCAGCATGCACATTTTTAGAATAGATACCGGCAAAGTTTACATCCAATTCACCTTTCATCCCAATGTTGAAGTCTTCAACACCGTGAGTCATAGGATAAGCACCGGTAGCTAAAGTAGTCCACATAGGTGGAGTAATAGTAGGTACAGCACCTAATAAACGTAAGTCCTTACGAGCAGCCCCTTTTTCAATCAGCTTTTTTAAGTTTGGCATTTTACCTTCGTCAACCATACGACGAGAGTAAGTAGGGTCCATGCCGTCAATCCCTAACAGAACAATTTTTTCTGTTAATCCTTTGCTTCTTAACATTACATACACTCCTTTTGAAAATTTAAAAATAAGCGTTCTTAGCTTTGTATAAATTATATAATCAAAATTTATATGTTGCCTAGCAGTTATCAGTTGCGAAAATTTGAATTGGTTGCAAAAAAAATTTGCAATTGGAAACAATAAAAGTTGTCTTTAAAAGTGAAATTTGCTACACTTGATTAAAAAAGGGAAGTGAAAGGTTGGTGCTAGTCTGTGCATATTGACCAATTAGATTATTTTTTGCATGTGGTAGAAAGCGGCTCGATAAATGCGACGGCTAATAAATATTTTATGACGCAGCAGGCAATTAATGCCTCGCTAAAAAAATTGGAACTGGAAATAGGTTCGCCTTTATTAATACGCAGTCATAAAGGTATTGAATTAACGCCGCAGGGACATATTTTTGCTTACTATGCTCAAAATATTTTGGAAAAATATGAAGAAATGCTGCGAACCTTAGAAGTATATGAGGCAGAAAATTCCGATGTTGTGGGCAATATTTCTATTTTTACTTCGTCAATTTTTACCGAAATACTGCTGCCGAAAGTTTGCAGTGATTTTATGCGGATTTATCCTAAAACGATGGTAAAAGTTTTGGAAATTCCCAATACAGAAATTTTGGAGTATTTCTTTGCTCGCTATAGCAAGCTTTGCTTTTTAACGACGAGCAGTGAGAACTTGACAGCACTTTTAAGCAAAAATCAAAATGAAAAAATTAAATATCTCCCTTTACTAGAAGATGAAATCGTGATTGTTGCCAGACCGGACAATCCTCTGGTTAAATATAAGAAAATAAATTTTAATGAATTGGAACAAATTTATGTCAAAGAAAATATGCACTTTTCTTTGTATCAAACATATCCATTTAACAATTCAGAGGTGGCGTTGACTAATGCCTTGTCGACTTCCAACAATCCGGAAATTCATAAACAATTTTTGTCTAATAATATAATTACTACCTATATGCCGAGGATGGCTTTTGAAATGCAGTTCCAGCCGGAAGGTTTTATCGCAATTCCATCAGAAGGTCTGCAACAAGTAGTGCATGGGATGTTGTATTGGGATGAAGCTACAGATGAGGATAATGAATTAATTAAAAAATTTGTGGAATTTTTGAAAAAGCACTTTGAAAATAATTATGGTAAAGGGCAAAAATAATTGCATTTTTGCTGAAAACATGGCAAAATTGATAGTGGGAGAATGTGACTTTGGATTGGAGTGAAGAAAAAACATGATTCAATTTATCAATGTATCCAAGGAATATCAAAATGGTACAGTTGGTTTAAAAAATATAGATTTAAAAATTGAAGAAGGCGAGTTTGTCTATTTAGTAGGGGCAAGTGGTGCTGGTAAATCTACCTTTACTAAATTGTTAATTCGAGAAATATTACCAACTCAAGGTAATATTCTAGTTAATGGCAAAAGCATTACGCGTTTGAAAAGCAGAGCTATACCACAATATCGTCGGAATATTGGCTTTATTTTTCAAAATTATCGCTTATTATCTGATAGAACGGCGGCCGAAAATATAGCTTTCGCTATTGAAGTGTTGGGTGTAGGCAAGCGCGAAGTAGAGAGAAAGGTAGATTATGCACTGCACTTAGTTGGTTTGACTGATAGAAAAAATCATTTTCCTGACGAAATGTCAGGTGGTGAGCAGCAGCGAGTAGCTATTGCCAGAGCTATTGTTAATAATCCGAAAATTATTATTGCTGACGAGCCGACAGGAAACTTAGACCCACAGACAGCTAGTGGTATTATGGATATTTTAAACGATATCAATATCAAAGGAGCAACGATTATCATGGCGACTCATGACAGCAATATTGTCAATCGTTCTTCACATCGAGTAATAGAGTTATCGCACGGTCAACTGGTACGCGATGACCGACAAGGAGGGTACTATCTTGGTTATCGATAAATATATGCAATACGGTTTTCGAGATGCGATGCGCTCTTTGTGGCGGCATAAAGGGATGGTTTTTGTTACTATTTTCACTGTGGCTACCATGCTTTTGGTGTTGGGTGCGACAGCATTAGTAGCCTTAAACAGCCAATATGCTGCTAATGAAATGGAAGACCAATTGGAAATAATCGTCTTTTTAGAGGATAAGCTTAGTCGTGAAGAAGCCATAGCTATGGAAAGTAAATTTCAACAAATAGAAGGTTTGAGAGAAGTAATTTTTGTGCCTAAAGAAGATGCCTTGGAAAATATGGGGGATAAATTTGAAAATACCACTTCTTTGACCGAAGCCTTAGGTGGTGTTAATCCTTTGCCGGATGCTTATCATATCAAAGTAGAACAGGCTGAGCAAATCGCTGGCGCTGTCAGATTTTTGGAACGTCAGCCGGAAATTGAAATGATTCGTTACGGTCAAGATTTAGTTGATAATATGATGAGCTTGACTAGAGTTATTGGTATTGCTTGCGTAGCTATTGTAGTAGGTATGTTGATTGTGGCCTTGTTCTTGATTAATAGCACTATTCGGTTGACTGTGGCTACCCGTAGCGAAGAAATTACAATTATGAAATATGTCGGTGCGACAAATCTGTATGTTCGCATACCGTTTTTCTTAGAAGGCTTATTCATCGGGATTATTGGGGCTGTTTTGGCAGACCTTATCCTTTATTTCGGCTATCAATATATTTTAGCTTATTTAATAGCTAATCTCAGCTTTGTGCCTGTCCTAGATAGTCAGACTATTTTACTGCAGGTAATGTTAATCTTACTGGGTGGTGGCATGGCATTAGGGGCAATCGGCAGTAATATTGCTGTCAAGAAATATCTCAATGTTTAACAAGGGAATTTTTTACAAGAAGTCGAAACCTTTTCGAGAAACTATTGTTTAGTACAGGAGAAAAGGGGGCGGCTTCTTTTCTCTTAGAAAAAGGAGTGAAAACATGAAAACTTTATTGCGTAATTTTTTGCGAATAATAGCTGCTTGTTGTTGTTTGCTCGTTCTAGGTGGTGGCTGGTGGCTGATTGAAAACTATGACCATATCTATAAATTAGTGACTGTTGTGCGAGCTGTTGAAAATGATTACTTATATGAAATTGACCGTGAACAATTAACGGACGGGGCTATTAAAGGGATGATGGCAAATCTTGGTGATGCTTATGCAGCTTATATTGATGAGGAACAATTTGGTGTTTTTCAGCAAAGCATCAGTGGTGATGTTTATGGCATAGGCGTTTATGTTAATCAAGATGCAGAGGGTAATATTGTTATTATTGCACCGATAGAGGATGGACCGGCAGAAGCAGCAGGAATTTTGGCTGGTGATATTTTAAAGGCTGTTGACGGCGTTCGCGTTGAGGGTTTAGATTTGGATACTGTAGTAGCTAAAATGCGTGCTGGAAGTGATACAGAAGCTAGTATTACAGTTTGGCGTGATGGAGAAGAATATACTTATGTTATAAAACGCTACTTAGTTGCAAAGACTAAAACTGTTTTCGGGGAAATGCTGACAGAAAATGAAAATATAGCGTACTTGCGCATAACTAGCTTTTCAGCTCAGACTTCACAAGAGTTGGTAGAAACTATTAACGAATTACGCACAACTCATACGATTAATGGCGTAGTTTTAGATTTGCGCAATAATAGTGGTGGGGAGGTAGGTTCAGCTATTGATATAGCTCGTCTTTTTGTCGAGAGTGGTCCGGTTTTGCATGTCGTTTATAATGATGAAAAACAAATTACCTACAGTGCCACCGAGGCTCAAATTCATGTACCTTTGGCTGTTTTAGTCAATGAACATAGTGCCAGTGCTTCGGAAATTTTGGCAGGTGCATTAAAAGAAAGTGGTGCGGGTAAATTAGTGGGGACTAAAACTTTCGGCAAGGGCGTAGTACAGGGTGTTTATTTTCTTCATGACGGTACAGCTGTGAAATTTACGCAGGCTAAATATTTAACACCAAATAAAAATGATATTCATGGTATTGGTATCTCTCCTGATATTTATGTGGAATTGCCGGAAAATATTGAGTTGAATAGTGGTGAAGACCTGCAATTACAGAAAGCTCTTGAGGTGGTGCAACGCTGATGCTGGAATTAATCAGCATGATGCTTTATCAGTTGGGGATGACCTTGTTTTCGCCGATTTTTTGGCTGGTAGTCGCAATTATCTTTGGGCAGACTTATCGAATGGCGAAGCTAAAACAGCAATTTTTTCAATTGGCGAGAGAACCTGTCTTAAAAAAGACAGTTATGCTTTTGTTGATAGGCTTGCTTGGGGGTATCATCGGCAGTGCACTCTTGATTTTTGTGGGCATTTCCTTGGATGAAATAGGGCTGGAATGGCTTTGGATTTTTGCCGTTCTTTTGGTAATGATACGCCAAAGATTTCTTTGCTTTTCCTACAGTGGAGGTCTTTTAGCAATCAGCAGCTATTGCTTAGGCTGGCCGGAGGTGAATATTGCTCATCTAATGGCTTTGGTGGCTGTTTTACATCTAGTAGAAGCCTTACTGATGGTCTTGAGCAGCCGTTATGGTACAGTGCCGATTTACACGCGTTTAGAGGATGGGCGTATAGTTGGTGGTTATCTGCTGCAAATGTTTTGGCCTTTGCCCTTGGTAGCAATGCTGCCATTTTTAGCAACACC
>JAFXJE010000141.1 GCA_017532485.1 Peptococcaceae bacterium
ACAGTGCCGGGAATACCAGAGGCAAATTCCAAACCACTCAGTCCTGCTTCAGCAGCACGATAAGCAAGCAAAGGCAATGGTACCCCTGCCTCTACTCGAATAATGCCATTCTCAATATTTAAGTTCACTAAACCACTGCTCGTATTAATGACTGCCAGCTCTGTGCCTTGGTCAGCAGCCAAAAGATTGGAGCCGCCACCGAGCACATAAAATTCTTGCTTCGCATTATGCAGTTCACTCAAAAGTTGTGCTAATTCGACTTGATTTTTCGGCTGATACATAACTTTTGCTGGTCCACCAATGCGCCAAGTCGTATGTTTACTGAGCAGTTCATGTTCTTTAATTTGCATGGTGTTTTAAGTCTTCAACCAGCTGTGCGGAATTTTGACAGATATTACCTGCACCCATCATCAAAACCAAATCACCTGGTTGAACCTCCTGTACAAGATATTCATTTAGCTTTTCGCGCAAAACTAACTCACTATCTAATCCTGGTGCCATTTTCTCTAAAATAACTGTACTTTCTGCACCTTCTTCTAAATGCTCACCAGCCGAATAAACTTCGGTCAAAACAATTTTGTCTGCCAAGTCAAAGCTTTCTGCAAATTTTTCAGCAAAAAACATGGTTCTGCTGTAACGATGCGGCTGGAAAACAACAAACAATCTGCCCTCATGCAATTCTCGCGCAGTTTTTATAGTTGCTGCTACTTCTGTAGGATGATGAGCATAATCGTCAACAATTTTTATATTGTTAACCTCTCCCACTAATTGAAAGCGTCTTCTAGCCCCTGTAAATTCCAACAAACCTGCTGTAATTTCGGCAAAATCCAAGCCTAATTCCAAACCTACAGCAATAGTTGCCAAAGCATTACTGATATTATGCTGCCCCGGTACTCTCAAATGTACCTCACCTAAGTATTCTTCGCCACGATAAATTTTGCCATAAGTATCCTGACCATCTTGCCACCATTCTTCAGCACGCACTTCGGCATCACGACTAAACCCATAGGTAATTACCTTACCTGGAGCTAAGTCAATAAGTTTTTTTGTTTCTGCACAATCTATATTCAAAACAGCTACGCCATCTTCGCCTGCCTTTTGCACAAACTCAACAAAAACTTCACGAATAGCATCTATGTTTTCATAATGGTCTAAATGGTCCTCTTCAATATTAGTCACTACTGTCATCCATGGATATAAATGCACAAAAGAACCGTCACTTTCATCAGCTTCTGCTACTAATAAGTCGCTATTGCCACTTTTCGCATTACTGCCAATCTGACTAATTTCGCCACCCACAACAATAGTTGGGTCTTTTTGCGCTTTTTCCAACATTAAAGCAATCATGGAAGATGTTGTTGTCTTGCCATGTGCACCAGCAACACAGATAGCTTGTTTATCTAACATCAACATCGCCAACATCTGCGAACGATGTATAATTGGAATATTCATCTTCAGAGCTTGCTGCAATTCCTGATTATTTTCACGAATTGCTGTCGAACGCACAACCAAATCAATATCTTCGGTAATATTTTCTGCTTTTTGACCAATAAACACTTTAGCGCCTTTTTGCTGCAAGCGTTCTACTACTGCCGAATTTTTTATATCAGAACCAGAAATTTGATAGCCTAAATCTAATAAAATTTCGGCAATACCACTCATCCCAATTCCACCGATACCTATAAAATAAATATGATTAAAATTATATTCTCCCATTCATACTGCCCCCATTTCTCAGCAATATTTCGTAATCAAAGCAGCAATTTCAGCTAAAGCATCCTTTTTTCCTGCCTGAGCAGCCTGTTCTGCCATTTTCTTTCTTTCTATTGTATTTTCCAAAAGATCAATAATTTCCACACTTAAATTTTCACTATTCAATTCTTTATCCAAAATCATTTTAGCTGCCCCTTGGTCAACTAAAGCTTGCGCATTGTACTGCTGATGATTTTCCGCCGCAAAAGGATACGGTATTAGAATACTCGCCTTACCACACGCTGTTAATTCTGCTAAGTAAGTAGCTCCTGCACGACCTACACAAAAATCAGCTGCAGCCAAAGCATACTGCATTTCATTCAAATAAGGTTTTACCACAATTTGGGGTTGCTCAGCTAAATCTACACCTTGTTTTTTTATTTCAGCCAAAGTATCATCATAGCTAACATTTCCCGTTAAATGAATAATCTGTAAATTTTTCTGTTCCAACAATTTTGGATAACTCCGAGCCATCGCCAAATTAATACTTTTCGCCCCACGACTGCCACCACTGACTAATAAGGTCACTTTATCTTCACTAAAACCAAAATAAGCTAAACCTTCTGCTTTTTTAGCTGTCAAAACCTCACCACGCACAGGCAAGCCTGTTACTTTTACCCGTTCAGGATGAGCAAAATATGACTTTGACTCTGCAAAATTGACCATGACACAATCAACCCATTTAGAAAGCAGCTTATTCGTTATTCCTGGCAGGGCATTTTGCTCATGGATCAAAGCAGGCACTCCTGCCAACTTAGCTGCTAAAACAATGGGGCCACAAACATAGCCGCCTGTACCGACTACTACATCAGGACGAAAATCACGAATTACTTTTCTGGCATCTAAACAACCATTAAACGCTTTCATCCCTGCTTTAACCAAAGCAGGGCTTATTTTTCGTGGCAAACCTTCTACACGAATAGTCTGAAACGGAATATCGCCTCTTTTCCCTACAATATCCATTTCCAAGCCTTTTTCCGTACCTACATAGAGCAATTCACATTCCGGATATTGACTTTTTATATAATCTGCTACAGCTAAAGCGGGATAAATATGTCCTCCCGTACCACCACCGGCAAAAAGAATGCGCATCAGGTTCACCTACACTTATTTTCAAAGTTTTCTCTTATTTCTAATTATATTTAATCATAGCTTTACCTCAATATGCAATTATTTTTTTGCATATCGTGACATATTTAAAATAAAGCCTACTGTCCCTAGCATAAAAATTAAAGATGTTCCACCATAACTAATGAAAGGCAGTGTAATACCAGTAACTGGCAAAGCTCCTACTGCTACACCAATATTGATAGCTGCTTGAATACCAACAACTGCCGTTAAACCAAAAGCTGTCAAAGCTTTAAAACGGTCTTCAATATTGCTGGCAATATGAAAACCTCGCCAAACAAACATACAAAACATAAAGATTACAAACAACGCCCCGATAAAGCCCAATTCTTCACCAATAATAGAAAAAATAAAATCTGTATGGCGTTCAGGCAAATATAATAATTTTTGACGGCTATTACCCAATCCTACCCCAAAAAGCCAACCTGAACCCAAAGCATATAAGGATTGAACAGCTTGATAACCTGTATTCAAAGGATCGGCAAATGGGTCAAGAAAAGCCAAAATTCTATTCCAACGGTAAGGTTTGGCTATAATCAAAGCAGCAACAGCTATTCCACCAGCAATAATTGTTCCGACTATATGTCGTATTTTAGCTCCTGCCACAATCAACATACAAAATAAAGCACCCAATAAAGTAACAGCTGTCCCTAAATCTTCAATGACAATTAAAACTGGAATAACCAACATCAAAAGTCCAGTAGCTAAATAACCTTTTAAACTATGCAAAGAGCGCTTGCTCATATTTGCCAGCCAGTACGCAAAGAAAACTATCGTTACGGGTTTGGCTACTTCTGCTGGGGCAAATCTAATACTGGAAGTCCCTAACCAACGCTTGGCACCATTTACCTCTACACCTACAACTAAAACCAAAAGCATCAAAACAATACAAATAAAAAAACCAGGCAAGGCTAGTTCTTTGATAACTTCAGGCTTAACAACCATCATAGCTATCAAAGCTACTAAACCTAAAAGGCAGTTAAACAATTGCTTCTTAAAAAAATAAAAAGCATCATCATAATGCAGAAGAGCATCATAGGAACTGGCACTTAAAACCATGATTAAACCGATAACCAATAATGCCATAGTAATAAAAAACAACAAATGGTCCGGTTGTCCGCGTCTTTCCATGAGCTTTCCTCCCTTCTGCTTTATAGTTTGGCTCTATAAGTTTTGCACTAAGGATTTAAATAAATCGCCTCGTTCTTCAAAACTTTTGAACATATCCCAACTGGCACAAGCAGGTGAAAGCAAAACTAAATCGCCTTCCTGAGCTTGAGCTGCAGCCGTCGCAACTGCCTCTTCAAAAGTTTGGACTACAGTATAAGCCGTAAAACCTACTTTATCTAAAGCCTCTTTCAATTCTTCCTTTGCTTGCCCCAATAGAACAGCAGCTTTTACTTGTTGTTTGACCACACCAGCCAATTCTGTAAAATCACTGCCTTTGTTTTTACCACCTAAAATGACAATAATCGGCTGCTGATACGCAACTAATGCTTTCATCGTCGCATCAGGATTTGTCCCTTTGGAGTCATTTACATATTGGACACCACGCACTGTTCTTACTGGTTCCATGCGATGTTCAACACCAGCAAAACTACGCAATACAGCTGCAATTTTTTCCCGTGGTACACCAGCAGCAAAAGCTACTGCTGTCGCTCCCATAGCATTTTCTAAATTATGGGCACCTTTTATTTTTAATTCTTCAGCTGCACAAATTTCCAAAGTCTCACCATTATAGGTTAAACAAATCATGCCGTTTTCTAAATAAACTCCTTCTTCTAGTTTATTCTTTTGGCTAAAGAATATAACTTTTGCCTTAGCATTTGGAGCTAGATTTCTTAATGCTGTATCATCATAATTTAAGACAAGATAGTCCTCTGCCCCCTGTGCCGCAAAAATACGAGCTTTGGCAGCTAAATATCCTGCCATATCTCCATGACGATCCAAGTGGTCAGGTGTCAAATTTAACATTAATGCAATATGCGGACAAAAGCTTGTCGTCGTTTCCAGCTGAAAACTGCTTACTTCAGCTACAATTACACTTTCTGCCGATAAATCTTCGACCGCACTAATTAAAGGAATACCAATATTACCACCGACAAAAACATCTTCTTTAACAGTTTTCATCAATTCGCCTACCAAGGTAGTGGTAGTTGTTTTGCCATTAGTACCAGTAATCGCCAAAAACGGAGCATGGGCATAGCGATAAGCCAATTCCAATTCACCTAACACAGGAATTCCCATTTCTTGTGCTTGAACCAATGGTGGAATAGACAAAGGTACACC
>JAFXJE010000002.1 GCA_017532485.1 Peptococcaceae bacterium
AACATATCGCCAAAATTGTTGGCACTATCATCTACACCCATACTAGCCAGCATATCATTCATTGCATTAGTATCTTCTACTTCAATTTCGATATATTCATCTTCTAATTCCATGCGTTTTAATTTTTGACGCATAATTTCCTGCTTATCTCTAGCAGCATCCTGTTCAGATTGGGTCAGTTGATTTTGTTCATTACTATTATTATTGTTGTTAGAATTAAACAGCATTTCAAAAGGATTGCTGATATTTGTTTTTTTCTTCGGCATTGGCGCTAAAATATCTACCAATCTTTCATTGGCTAATTCCATAGCTTTAGCTTCCACACCACGAATCTGTTTATCATTAACTTGGCGAATAGCTGCTTCCATCAAATCTCTAATCATAGACTCAACATCTCTACCTACATAACCTACTTCGGTAAATTTAGTAGCTTCTACTTTTACAAATGGAGCTTCTACCAATTTAGCCAAACGACGTGCTATCTCTGTCTTACCTACACCTGTAGGCCCAATCATAATAATATTTTTAGGGCTGATTTCTTCTTGCATTTCTTTAGGCAATAAACTACGGCGATAACGATTGCGTAAAGCCACTGCTACGCTTTTCTTTGCTTCCTGCTGCCCAATAATATATTTATCCAACTCAGTAACAATTTGTTGAGGGGTCAGATTTTCCATCTTCATCATCCTTTATCTTATTCTACTTCTTCGACCGTAATATGGTCATTTGTAAAGACACAAATAGAGCCTGCAATTTCTAAAGATTTACGAGCAATTTCTTTTGCTGATAAATCTGTATTATTTAACAAAGCCAAAGCGGCAGCATACGCATAAGAACCACCAGAACCAATAGCTACAGCATCGTAATCAGGAGCAATCACTTCGCCTGTGCCTGATAAAACTAAAAGTTCTTCTTTATTGGCTACAATCAACATAGCTTCTAAATTTTTCAGCACTTTATCAGAACGCCATTCTTTAGTCAAATCAACAGCGGCTTTTGTTAAATTGCCATGCGCTGACTCTAAATATTTCTCAAACTTTTCAAATAAAGTGATAGCATCCGAAACGGAACCGGCAAATCCAGTTACTACTTGACCATTATATAATTTGCGAACCTTTTTCGCACTGTGCTTCATAATCACTTTTTCGCCCATAGTTACCTGACCATCGCCGGCAATGGCTACTTGATTACCTTTTTTTACAGCGAGAATTGTCGTCATTATCTTCACTCCTTAAGCTCTTGGATGAGCTTTAAAATAAATTTGTTGAATATGTGCTTTAGATACATCTGTATAAATTTGAGTAGTCGAAAGACTCTCATGTCCCAATAATTCTTGAATTACCCTTAAGTCAGCACCATTGTCTAACAAATGGGTAGCAAAAGAATGACGAAAAGTATGTGGGCTTACTTTATAGCGCACAGCGCCTTTTTTGACATATTGCTCCAAAATATAAGCGACACCACGTGCCGTCAATGGTCCACCTTGATGATTAAGAAATAATTGTGCACATTCTTGATGCTGCAACAAAGGACGGGCATGTGTTAAATAGTTTTCCACAGCTTCTTTGGCTTTTTCACCTATCGGCACAATTCGTTCTTTATTACCTTTACCAAAAATTCGCAAAAAATTTTCTTGGCGTTCAAATTCCTTAACAGTTAAGGCAACCAATTCAGACACGCGCAATCCTGAACTATATAACAGTTCAAATATTGCTTTGTCGCGTAAAACTAATGGTTCTTGTCCAGAAAGATTATCTTCCAAAAACTTCACCATATCAATTTCACTCATTACTTGGGGCAAGCGCTTTTCTTTTTTGGGGGCTGTAACTAGCTCGGCTGGATTATCCTGCAAATAATTTTCACGATATAAATAACGGAAAAAACTCTTTACAGCAGCTAATTTACGGCTGATGCTCGTTTTGCTGAATTCATTACTTTGTAAATCAGCCAGATAATAGCGCAACAAACGATAATCCGTCTCCGGCAAAGTTTTTTTCTGTTTCTCTAAAAAATCTAAAAATTGCACAAGGTCATGCTGATAAGCAGTAATGGTATGTGGAGAATATTTTTTTTCGTTTTCCAAATAAGCTATAAATTCTTTAAGCCATTGCTGCTCCATCTTCGTCACCTCATTGGATTGTTGGTAAAAATTCTTGTAAATCAGCTAAAGCTCTTTCAGCTAATAAACCATTTTTCTCTTTTTTATTTCTAATCTTTCTGCCTAAGCCTGGAATTAAGCTAAAATTAATATTCATTGGTTGAAAGCTTTTACTGTCAGCCGTAGTAATATAATTCATCAATCCGCCAATTGCTGTTGTCAGTGGGAATGTCACTAATTCTTCTCCATTGACTAGGCGAGCTGCATTAATACCAGCAACTAAACCACAGGCAGTCGATTCTACATAACCTTCTACACCTGTGATCTGACCTGCCAAAAATACTTTTTCCTGACCTCTAATTTTGGAAGTTGACTCCATAACCAAAGGACCATTGACAAAGGTATTACGATGCATTACACCATAACGGACAATTTCAGCTTCTTCTAAACCAGGAATCATCTGTAATACCCTTTTTTGTTCTCCCCATTTCATTCGTGTCTGAAAACCAACAATATTAAATAATGTGCCTTCTTGATTGTCTTTGCGTAATTGGACTACAGCATACGCTTCTTTACCCACACGTTTATCTATTAAGCCTACTGGTTTCATTGGACCAAATACTAAAGTTTGTTTACCACGACGTGCCATTTCTTCGATAGGCATACAGCCTTCAAAAAACTTTGCTTTTTCAAAATCCTTAGTTTCAGCCCATTCAGCATTAATTAAGGCATCATAAAACTGATTATATTCTTCTTCACTCATCGGACAATTTAAGTAATCTGCATCACCTTTATCATAGCGAGAAGCCCAAAAAGCTTTATCATAGTTGATAGACTCGGCTGTAACTATTGGTGCTGCGGCATCGTAAAAATAAAAACCTTCCGTTTGACCAGTCAATTTTTTAATTTGTTCTGCCATCGCTCCATCAGTTAAAGGACCTGTGGCAATAATAGTAATTTCGTCCTGATTAATTTCTGTTACTTCACCGTAAACAACTTCAATTAATGGATGAGCCTTTATTCTAGCTGTAATTTCAGCAGAAAATTTCTCTCTATCTACAGCCAAGGCACCACCAGCTGGCACTTGATGCATATCTGCACAAGCTAAAATCAAAGAATTACAGCGACGCAGTTCTTCTTTCATTAAACCTACAGCATTTTCAATATTATTTGCTCTTAAAGAATTGCTGCAAACCAACTCACCGAATAATTCTGTATGATGAGCCGGTGTCATTTTTTCTGGACGCATTTCGTACAAAGTTACGGAAATGCCTCTTTCTGCTAATTGCCAAGCTGCTTCACTACCAGCTAAACCGGCACCGATAACATTAACCTTCTTGTTCAAAGTTACACTCCTTATTATTACAAATAATACGTTTTCCTTTTTTGGTATTGCGTTCTACCATATAACCTGTCTCACATTTTGAACATTTTTCACCAGTTGGTTTATCCCAGCTGACAAAATCACATTCAGGATAATGACTGCAGCCATAGAATGTTCTACCTTTTTTACTTCTGCGTAACACTACTTCACCATCATGACACACAGGACATTCTATATCCAGTTTTTCTAATAATGGTTTTGCGTTGCTGCATTCAGGGAAACCTGGACAAGCTAAGAATTTGCCGTAACGCCCCATTTTAATAACCATATGGCGACCACATTTTTCACATATTTCTTCTGTCACTTCATCTTCAATTTTTACTTGTCCTATTTTTTCTTCTGCTGCCGCTAGATCTTCTGCAAAAGGCTCATAAAATTCGCGTAAAACTTTTTTCCATTCATATTCGCCTTCTTCAATACCATCCAACTTAGTTTCAAAGTTGGCTGTAAAATCAACATTAATAATGTCGGAAAAATGTTCTTTCAGTAAATCAACTACTAAAATACCTAATTCTGTCGGATAAAATTGTTTGCTTTCCCTTACGATATAATTTCTCGCTACGATTGTATCCAAAGTAGGTGCATAGGTACTAGGACGTCCAATACCTTTTTCCTCCATAGTTTTAATCAAAGTAGCCTCAGTATAACGCGCAGGTGGTTGGGTAAAATGTTGTTTTGGGTCCAGCTTTTTAGATTTCAACTCTTGCCCTTCTGTTACCGGAGCCAATTTTTGTTCGGCTTCTTCCACCTCATCTTTACCTTCTTCATAAACTTCCATATAACCTTTGAAGGCTACTACTGTACCTGTCGCCGTAAAATCATATTTATCAGCTTGGATATTAATAGTTGTCTGTTCTAATTGTGCTGACGCCATTTGACTAGCAATAAAGCGTTCCCAAATTAATTTATATAATTTATATTGGTCATTACTTAAAAAGCTTTTTAAAATTTCCGGACTTTTTTCAGCGTAAGTAGGACGAATTGCTTCATGGGCATTTTGGGCAGACTCTTTAATTTTATAATTTTTACTTTCTTTTGGTAAATATTGCTCACCATAACGTTCTTTAATCAATTTAGCAGCATCAGCCTTAGCTACATCAGCAATTCTAGTAGAGTCAGTTCTCATATAAGTAATTAAACCTACGGTACCTTCTTTACCTAAAGCAATACCTTCATA
>JAFXJE010000142.1 GCA_017532485.1 Peptococcaceae bacterium
CAAGTACAGAAGATTTTCTTGCTATGGTCAAGCGTGGCGGGGCTTATTTGGATAGTTCACGACCAACAGCTGTTAATTTGCATTGGGCTGTCGTGCGTATGGCGCAAACTGCTGAAAAGCTTTTGCTGCACTTTGGGGCGAATGAACCACAAAAGTTAGTAGATGGATTATTAGCTGAATGTGAAACAATGTTGGCAGAAGATATTGCGGCTTGTCGTGCGATTGGGGAATATGGTGCCGATATTTTAAGTAATATTGAAGGTTTTGAGGCTATGCTGACCCATTGCAATGCTGGTGCTTTGGCTACCAGTATGTATGGAACAGCTCTGGCTCCTGCTTATATTATGCAGGAGAGAGGCAAACCTATTTATGTTTATTCTGATGAAACAAGACCATTGCTGCAAGGCTCGCGTTTAACAGCTTGGGAACTGAGCCAAAGCGGCATAGGGGTGACTACTATTTGTGATAATATGGCAGGCGTAGTTATGGCAGAAAGAAAAGTGCAGGCAGTTATTGTCGGTGCTGACCGTATTGCTGCCAACGGAGATACTGCTAATAAAATTGGGACTTACAGTGTAGCTGTTTTAGCTGCCCATCATCAAATACCTTTTTATGTAGCAGCACCATTATCTACAGTTGATTTTGCCTTGAATGACGGCAGTGGTATTCCTATCGAGCAGCGGCATAGTGATGAGGTAAAATTCTGGGGTGAACGTCAAACAGCACCAGACGAAGCAGCTGTTTATAATCCGGCATTTGATGTGACTCCAAATCAATATATTGCAGGCATTATTACCGAAAAAGGTGTAGCTTATCCACCATTTGCTGTTAGTTTGGCAGCTTTGCGCGAAGATAAACCTGTTTTGCCTAAAGGGGCGGCAATCTTGCAGCAAGAGGTTGTTAAATATGCCAAAAAAATGGTGCAGGAAGGTCTGGTTAAAGGTAGTTTTGGCAACATCAGTATTTATAATCGAGAATATGATTTATTGGCGATTACGCCTTCGGGTCGCGATTATGGTGAGATGACAGCAGAAGATATTTGTCTTGTTAACGGTCAAGGCAAAGAAATAGCAGGGTGGGTAAATAAATATCCACCATCTTCTGAGTTGATGCTGCATACAGCCATTTATCAAGCGAGAACTGATGTTCAAGCTGTCGTGCATTTTCATGGTGTCTATAGCACAGTATATGCTTGCAGTACAGAGCCGCTTCGTCCGTTAGTTAGTGAAATGATGATGTTGGCTCCGAATGATATACCGAAAGCAGATTATGCACTGCCAGGCAGTGAGGAATTGGCTGCTGGTGCTGTAGAGGCGCTGGGGACAGGATATGGTTGTTTGCTGGCTAATCATGGTGCTGTAACAGCAGCAGATAATTTAAAACGAGCTTATTTCTTGGCGCAAATTTTGGAAGAAGGGGCAGAAGTAGCATATTTAAGCCGTAATCTGCCTGTATCCGGTTTTAATGAGGAAGAAAAGGCTAAACTATATCAAAAAATGAATAATTATGCTCGCTAATGGTAACTCGGAATCCAAACACAGCATATACTGTGGCAGTGGGGTGAGAACAATGCGAGGTCAAGTTGTGTATGTAATCCATCATTTGCGTTCTGGCGAGCGCATTTTGTGGCAGCAATTTACAGACGGATGGCTTAGCTTTCGTCATTACGGCGTTGCCTTAGATGATGGAACGGTAGTTCATTTTTGTGGAGATAAAGAATGTATTCAAAATGAAGCACGGATAAAAAGAACCAGTAGAGAGGAATTTTGTCAAGGGTCATGTCTGCATATAGCAAAAGAGGTGTGTTATCGTTTTTCACCGGAGCTTGTTGCCGAGCGTGCTTTGGCACAGGTAGGGAGTAACTTTGGTGGCTATCATGTGTTGCTTAACAATTGTGAGCATTTTGCCAACTGGTGTGCCTGTGGCAAAAAAATTTCTCGTCAGGTGATGAGGCGTTGAGAAAAAAGTGGAGGAAGTAAAGTGAAAGTTTTATTTGTCGGTGATATTGTCGGGGATTGTGGCTTAGAAAAAGCCAAAAAAGAAATTGCTAACTTACGGCGCAAAGAAAAAATAGATATTATTATAGCCAATGGTGAAAATGCAGCGGAACGCAATGGGATTACGCGCAGACAATATGACGCATTGCGTTTTGCCGGTGTAGATGTAGTGACTATGGGTAATCATACTTGGGCGAATGCTGAACTAAAAGATTTTATTGACACTACGGACGGTATTATTCGCCCTGCCAACTATCCCAAGGGTACAGCAGGCAAAGGTTATACAGTTATTGACTTAGGACGCCAGCGAGCAGCTGTCATCAATTTATTGGGTAATGTTTTTGTCAGCACTTTGCCTTCACCATTTACGGTAATTGATGATATTTTGACCGAAATTAAAGAGCAGGGCATAAAAATAATTATTATTGATTTACATGGCGAAGCTACATCAGAAAAGATAGCTTTTGCTCATTATGTGGATGGTAGAGTGTCAGCAGTGTTGGGTACTCATACTCATGTGCAGACTGCCGATGAGCAAATTTTACCTCAAGGCACAGTTTATGTGACAGATGTAGGCATGACAGGTGCTTATAACTCAGTTTTAGGTGTAAAAATAGCAGCTTCTGTTCAAGGTTTTGTGACGCAAATTCCGACAAGATTGGAACATGCCGACGGAAAAGCACAATTTAATGCTCTTTTATTTGAAATAGACGACAATACAGGACACGGAAAATCAGTAGAAAGAGTATATATTGTAGAATAAGCTCGGAAAGAAACTTTTTCCATAAAAAGGAAATTACGAGGAATAAGAGAAATAGAACAAGGCAACACTATTTATTATTTCTTAGGAGGTTTTATTTTATGGAAGTGTTAAAAGTTTCAGCAAAATCAAGTCCAAATTCTGTGGCAGGTGCTTTAGCAGGTGTAATTCGGGAACGAGGTGGTGCAGAAATGCAAGCTATCGGTGCCGGTGCACTTAATCAAGCAGTGAAAGCAGTAGCAATCGCAAGAGGGTTTGTAGCACCTAGTGGGATTGACCTAATCTGCGTACCTGCTTTTACAGATATTTTGATTGAGGATGAAGAAAGAACCGCCATTAAATTGATTATTGAACCTAGATAATGAAAAGGAAACCTCGGACGAAAAAGTCCGAGGTTTTTTTATGAAAAAAATTAAAAAAATATTCATAAAACCCTAAGTTTTTTTTATCTTCTTACGATATAATTATTGGAAAAGAATATCTTGTTATAATTTATTTTGAAATAAATATCTGACGAAGAAAGGAATGGTGGCTTATGGCAGGCGTTTCCGGTGCATCAAGCAGACCGAGTTATGGGATTAGTGGTTTGGTCAGTGGTCTTGATACAGACACTCTTGTGGAAAGCTTAACTTCCACAACTAGTAATAAAATAGATGAGCAAAATCGCCAAAAGCAAACTTTGGCATGGAAACAAGATGCTTATCGAGATATTAGTAAAGGCATTACCGAATTTGTTGATAAATATTTGAATACAAACTCTAAAAACTGTATTATGAACAGCAGCTTTTTTACTAATTATAGTGCTACAGCTAGTGTAGAGGGATTTGTAAACATTAGTGGCAGTATTGAAAATTCAGCAGCTGTTGAAATTAAAGAAGTTAGCAGCTTGGCTAAAGCAGCCAGCTTTACTTGTACCAATAACAATTTAGTAAATAAATTGCAAATTAAGAGAACAAGTTTAGAAGAATTTAAGTGGAATGAAG
>JAFXJE010000143.1 GCA_017532485.1 Peptococcaceae bacterium
ATATTTTTTCCCCGGCATCATTTGCATATTGTTGGGCATAGAAAAAAACACTCCTTTACAGATAGATTACTTTTTCTTTAAGGGTACATAAGGCTGGTTTAAAGCACGAAAAACAGTGCCGTACTTTAAGGCTTCACTAGGATGGTAAATTGGGCCATAATCCTGCCAAGGCACATAAATGGCTGCCAAAACCATCTGCTGTTGGTTGCTTTGTTGATAATTAGCCATATATCATTCTCCTTTCTTCAGCTTGCTATAGCTTATGAGGATGTTTGGCAAAAGGTGTATTATATGCTATACTGAATGAGCAGAAGATTTTGACAGAAAGAAGGTTGGAAAATGAAAGAAAAACAAGCCTTATTGGGTAAACTGGCATTGTTGACAGCTACTTTGATTTGGGGCAGTTCTTTTCTAGTGATGAAATCGGCACTGGATGATATAGATACTTGTTATTTACTGGCAATTCGTTTTACAGGAGCATTCATCTTGCTTGCCATTATTTTTTACCGTCGCTTAAAGCAGCTTAATTGGACCTATATCATCAATGGCTTTTGGATGGGTACATGGTTGATTAGTGCCTATATTATTCAAACGGTAGGTTTGATTTATACGACACCTGGAAAAAATGCTTTTTTAACGGCTACTTATTGTGTTTTGGTACCGTTTTTCTTTTGGTTTTTAACTAAAGAAAAACCAGATATTTTCAACATAGCAGCAGCTCTTTTATGTATTATGGGGATTGGATTTGTTTCTTTGGGTAAAGATTTTTCCGTTGGCTTTGGTGATATCTTATCTATCATCTGCGGTATTTTTTATGCTATCCATATCGTAATTTCTGCTAAATATACAAGAGGAAAAGTAGATGTTATTTTACTGACTATTGTGCAGTTCTTTTTTGCAGCTTTATGGAGTTGGGGGGGAGGACTGCTTTTCGAAGAATTCCCGACAAATATGAGTAATTCGGCTTGGTTTAGTTTAGCTTATCTAAGTATTTTTGCGACGGCAATTGCTTTGTGCTGCCAAATGGTGGGTATTCAGAAAACCTCTCCAGCAGTGGCTTCTTTAATTTTGAGTTTAGAGGCTGTTTTTGGGGTTATGTTTTCAGTGCTGGCGGGTGCTGAATCAATCAGCTTGCAGTTAATTATCGGCTTTGTACTGATATTCTTGGCTATTATGGTCTCGGAAACAAAGCTTGAATTTATTAGAAATTTATTTTAAATAAAGAAGGTCAGGACATTTTCAGTCCTGACCTTCTTTGCATAAAGCCTGAGTTTATTTCGGCTTTTTATTGTAATTTTGCTTTAATAAACTGCATAAAAGTAGATGCGTAGTAATCAGCTAAGGTGCTGCCACATTTTACATCATAAAAAGGAATAGTATTACCTAATTCGCGTTCAAATTCTAAAAAAGCTTCGTCCAAGTCGATAGAATTAATATTAGGCAATTTTTCAGCCATATTTTTTAAACGATGTTCAAAAATTTCTAAATGTCCCTTCATTACCCAAACTCCTTTCCCAATACATAATAAATAATAATAGCCTAAAAGGAGAAAGAAATAAAGAGTTTTTGAAAAAAAGATTGCATAATTCTTATTGGCAAGGTTATAATCTAGGTGAATATGCATGATTTTAAAAGATAAATGTGAGGCGAGTAGATGGCACGCGTAAGAAGACAACCAGGTACGAAAGAAGCCTTGTTGAAATATGATAATGTAGTTGTTTTAGAGCCTGAAAAGCGATGTGGCAGGTGGCGAGAATATTTTGGTAATGACCAGCCGATTTGGATTGAAGTAGGCATGGGTAAAGGTAAATTTTTGCGGACTATGGCTCGTCAATATCCTGAAATTAATTTTATTGGTGTGGAACTTATCGAAGAAGTTCTTTTGGATGCGGTGAAACGCATGGAAAGAGAAGAGGGGATTCCAAGCAATTTGCGTTTAGTTTGGATGAATGCTGTTCAGCTATCCAATATTTTTGCTGAAGGGGAAGTAGCTAGAGTGTATTTGAATTTCTCTGACCCTTGGCCAAAAAGCGGGCATAAGAAACGTCGTTTAACTCATCAAATCTTTTTAGACCAATATGCCAGATTGCTGGCAGCTGAAGGTGAAGTTCATTTTAAAACCGATAATCAAGGTTTGTTTGAGTTTTCACTTAATGAATTCAGCCGTTGTCATTGGCAGTTAAAAAATATTCAACTTGATATGTATAAAAAATTACCGGAAGGTAATGTCGCAACTGAATATGAAACAAAATTCCATTTGCAAGGAATGCCTATTTACCGTTTAGAAGCTGTTAAACCTGTGTAAATAGTAATAATTGTGGTTAATCAGCTGGTATCCATTAAACTAGCTAAATAATAAATTAATTTAGAGGAGGATATAAGAAGACATGAATGCTTACATTGAAAGAGTAATCGAAGAAACCAAAAGAAGAAATCCAGGTGAACCTGAGTTTATTCAAACAGTTGAAGAAGTATTACGTTCTTTAGAACCATTAATGGCTTTACATCCAGAGTACGAAAAAGCTAACATTTTAGGTCGTATCGTAGAACCTGAAAGACAAATCATTTTCCGTGTGGCTTGGGTAGATGATGAAGGTAATGTACAAGTAAACAGAGGCTTCCGCGTACAATTCAATAGTGCAATCGGGCCTTACAAAGGTGGACTTCGTTTTCAACCAAATGTATATTCCGGTATCATTAAATTCTTAGGCTTCGAACAAATTTTCAAAAACTCCTTAACAGGTCTGCCAATCGGTGGTGGTAAAGGTGGTTCTGACTTTGACCCAAGTGGTAAATCTGATGGTGAAATCATGCGTTTCTGCCAGGCATTTATGACTGAATTATATCGTCATATTGGTCCAGACATTGACGTTCCAGCAGGTGACATGGGTGTAGGTGCAAAAGAAATCGGTTATATGTATGGTCAATACAAACGCATCAGAGGTGCTTTTGAAAATGGCGTGTTAACCGGTAAAGAATTATCTTACGGTGGTTCTTTAATCAGACCTGAAGCTACAGGTTATGGTGCAGCATACTTTGGTCAAGCTATGTTAAAACATGCTGGTACTTCTTTCGAAGGTAAGAGAGTATCTGTTTCCGGTTTCGGTAATGTAGCTTGGGGCGTTTGCACTAAGGTTGCTGAAATGGGTGGTAAAGTAGTAACAGTTTCTGGTCCAGACGGTTACATTTATGATGCTGATGGTATCTTAGGTGAAAAAATTGATTATCTGTTGGAAATGCGTGCTTCTGGCAGCAATAAAGTTGCAGTTTATGCAGAAAAATTCCCAACAGCTAAATTCTTCCCAGGTGAAAAACCTTGGGGTAAAGTAGATGCTGACATCTATATGCCATGCGCTACTCAAAACGAAATCTTATTAGAAGATGCTCAAGCTATTGTTGCTCAAGGCGTTAAATTCGTTATCGAAACTTCTAACATGCCTTGCACTAACGAAGCAATTGCTTATATGCAATCCAATGGCGTATTAATGGCTCCATCTAAAGCTGTTAATGCTGGTGGTGTAGCAGTATCTGCTTTAGAAATGAGCCAAAACTCCATGCGTATGTCTTGGACTGAAGAAGAAGTTAATCAAAAATTATATGATATCATGGCAACTATTCATAAAAATGCTGCTGAAGCATCTGAAGAATTCGGCTTTGGTTATGACCTGATGAAAGGTGC
>JAFXJE010000144.1 GCA_017532485.1 Peptococcaceae bacterium
GCCTTTGACTCTGGTGGTGTAGCCAGTGGGCCGATGACTTCCGGCTTTATTTTGCCTTTTGCAATTGGTGCTTGTGTAGCTTTGCAAGGTGAGGCAGCTGTATTGCGTGATGCTTTTGGGGTCGTAGCTTTGGTAGCGATGGCACCGTTGATTACTATTCAGCTATTGGGCTTTCGTGGTATTTTAGCTGAACGCAGAGCAGAAAAACGAGCAATGAAACGTATTTTGGATGCTGATGACCAGCAAATTATTAATTTTATGTAGAGGAGGAGCAAGAATATGGGTAATAGTATAAATGAAACTGCTATCAAAAAATTGAAGCTTCTCTTTACTATTGTAAATCGACCAAAGGCTGAGTTTTATTTAGATGTGCTGGGTCAGTTTGATATAAATTGTCATCTGGTTACAGTAGGTATGGGTACAGCTACTTCTGATATAATTGAGCTTTTAGGTTTAGAGTCGCACAAAGCTGTAATTATCAGCGTAGTGCGTGAGGACTTAATGGATGATGTAATGAAGACTTTGGAAGAAAAATTTGAAACGGTGCGTAATGGTAAAGGTGTAGCTTTCGCTGTTCCTTTAAGTAGTGTAATTGGGGTTAATATGTATAGATTTTTAAGTAATCGGAGGGATGTGTAAGATGAGAACCAATGATCATGAAGTTATTTTTGCAATTGTGAATTCCGGATTTGCGGATGATGTTATGGCTGTGGCTAGGGCTGAAGGCGTGCGTGGTGGTACGATTATTCATGCTAGAGGGGTAGTTAAAGAAGAAGCTGCAGAGTTTTTTGGACTTACAATTCACGCCGATAAAGAGATTTTAATGATGGTAGTAGATAAAGATATTCGTGATAGAGTGCTGAATGTCATCTATACTGAATTGGATATGGCTAAACAAGCCAAGGGAATAGCTTTTGCTATGCCAGTGACAGATGTAGCTGGACTTGTGCCAAAAGAAGTTGCCCAAAAAGCAATGGAAGAAATGAAACAAGAATAGAATAGAATAGAATAGCCATCTTTATATCTGATACAATTTAGATTAGGTATAAAGGTGGCTATTTGTTTCTTAAATTTATTGACAAATATTAAACTTTTTACGAAAAATGTGATATAATATGAGAATTAGTGGTATAATTTTTTATTTATTTGGAGGTATTATGATGAAAAAGAGATGGCTGATGTTATCATTAGTATTGTGTTGTGCTGTTTTGTTAGTAGGCTGCAGCTCAACTTGCAAAACAGAGGGTTGCCAAAATGAACCAGTAGAAAAATCTAAATATTGTGCCGAGCATGTTTGTCTAGAAGCAGGCTGTTTTAATGGCAAAGTAGGGGCAAGTTATTGTGAAGAACATTTTGCTTGTGCTGCTGAAGGCTGTACTGCAGAAAGATTGTTAGACGGACAATATTGTGCTGAACATGATAGATACGCTAAAATGCAGGAGTTTGGTGAAGCGTTAGGTGGCTTAATTAATGCTTGGTCTTAATTTAAGTCAAATTTAAAAATAAAAAATGAGGTAATGTTATGGAACATAAATTGAGCAAAGGTCCTTTATTAGATGCTAATGGTCATTTGGCAGAGGCTGGTTATGCTACAAGCTTGGTGAAAGAATACAAAAGAAGTGATATTAAGGCTTCTGCTTTTCGGATTAAAGAGTGGGATTATTATCTCATTTACAATGATAAATTTGGTATTGCGTTGACTTTAGATGATAACTCTTACATGAGTATGTTGAGTGCTTCAATTTTGGATTTTGAACAAGCAACGGAAACTACAACAAGCCCAATCGGTATTATGCCAATGGGTAAAACTAATATGCCACCATCTAGCGTAAGTGGTATCAGTAAACTAAAAATCGGTAAATCTGAATTTACCTTCACTGTAAATAATGGTGAACGCCATTTGGTATGTCATTTGGATAAATTCAGAGACGGTCAAGCTTTCGATGCAGATATCGTTTTATATGAAGAACCACGCGA
>JAFXJE010000145.1 GCA_017532485.1 Peptococcaceae bacterium
ACTGTCGCCGTAATCATCGCTGAAGCAACGCCATGACCTTTAACATCGCAAATTAAGATGCCTAAATGGTCTTCATCAATAAATAAAAAATCATAAAAGTCTCCCCCGATGAAACTGCTGGGTTTATACAAAACATCTAGCGTTACACCCATAAGATTTGGCAATTTCTGTGGTAGAAAAGTTTTCTGTAATTCCGTAGCCAGCAATAATTCTTTATGTAATTGCTGGTAACGTGCATCCAAGTCATTAGTAATCATTTTTAGACGCAATAAATTTTTTACACGAAGCAATAATTCATGTTTATCTACTGGCTTAGTTAAAAATTCATCAGCGCCGGCTGCTAAACCTTTGAGCATACTTTCTTTGTCATGCAGTGCTGTAATCATTAAAACAGGAATTGTTTGGTAGGCACGGTTGCTTTTCAGCATCCGACATATCTCATAACCATCTGTATCCGGCAACATAACATCTAATAAAATCAAATCCAACTTATTTTCCGCAATACATTGATAAGCCTCTGCACCGTTAGTCGCTTTTAAAATTTTCAGTGGCAGCTCACTCAATTCAAGATACGCTTCTAAGATTTCTAAATTGACCTCATAATCGTCGACCAATAAGACTTTAATAAGTTCAGCCATAACAAACCTCCCTTTATGTACGGTTAAAAAAGGCTGGGACTTTTGTCCCAGCCTTTGAAATTACAATTACATCATGTCAGCGATAGTGCTACCCATTTCTTCTTGAACAGTTGGAATTTCTTCTTCTGCTTCTGTTTCTTCAGCTTTTGGTGCAACTTCTTTAACAGGTTTTTCTGTTAATTGTTTGATACTTAAGCTGATTTTTTTGTTTTCTACGTCTAATTCTAATACTTTAGCTGTAATTTCTTGGCCAACAGTTAAGGCATCTTCTACTTTTTCTACACGGTCCCAAGAAATTTGAGAAATGTGTACTAAGCCATCAACAGCATCTTCTAATTCAACGAAAGCACCGAATGGTACTAAGCGAACAACTTTACCACTTACTTCATTACCCACAGCATATTTTTCAGCTGCTACAGCCCATGGGTTTACAGTTAATTGTTTTAAGCCTAAAGAAATTTTTTCTTTTTCGTTATCGATAGATAATACATAAACTTCGATTTCATCGCCAACTTTTACAACATCAGCAGGATTTTTTACACGACCCCAACCCATTTCGGAAACATGTAATAAACCATCTACGCCGCCTAAGTCAACAAAAGCACCAAAGTTAGCTAAACGTCTTACGATACCTTTTCTTGTTTGACCTTCTTGGATGGAATTCCATAATTCATCTTTTTTAGCTTTTTCTTCAACTTCCAAGATTTCTCTGCGAGATAAAACGATTTTTCTAGCTTCTGGTTCAAATTTGATAATTTTAAATTTCAAGGTTTGACCAACAAATGTATTGATATCTTCAATATATTTGGTATCTAAACGAGAAGCAGGTACGAAACCACGAGTACCGATATCAACGATAACGCCGCCTTTTACAACATCTACAACTTTAGCTTCAATTACTTCTTCGTTTTTAAATACTTCTTCTAATTTGTCCATAACAGCAATTTGGTCTACTCTTCTCTTAGACAATAATACATTGCCATCGCTGTTTTCTTCTTTGATAACCATCACTTTGATTTCTTCGCCAACTTTAACCAGTTCTTCAGGGTTAATGTCTTTAGCAAAACTTAATTCTCTAACCGGAATAATCCCTTCGGATTTACCACCGATGTCCACTAACACCTCATCCTGTTTTATTTTGACAACAGTACCTGTAATGATTTCGTGTTTTTCAACTTCTCCTAACACTGTGTACTGCTCTAAAGCTTGCTCCATTGTTAATTCTTCCATTTTTAAAGTAACCTCCCTAATTATCCAGTCAGGAGTCGATGCCCCTGCTGTTATTCCTACTTTTTCAACACCTTTAAACCAATCAGCCTGAATATCAGCTACAGATTCAATGTGTTGAGTTCGGCAATCATTTTGCCGACATAAATCAGCCAACTTTTGCGTATTAGCACTATTTAAGCCGCCAATGACCAACATCAAGTCAACTTCTTTAGCTAAAGTCAACGCCGCGTTTTGTCTTTCTCTGGTTGCCGAACAAATAGTATTAAAGACAGCACAATCAACTTTTCGTTCTTGCAAATAAGTAACCACGCGTTCAAAACGCTCCAAGTTTTCTGTCGTCTGCGCTACCAAGCATACTTTTTGCTGTGCTAAATCTAAATGCGTTAACTCTTCTACACTTTGAAAAGCAATACCATTATCCCCTGCCCAGCCTAGAATACCTTGTACTTCCGGGTGATCTTTATTCCCCAAAATCAAAACTTGATATCCATTTTGGCTATGCTCATGGGCAATCTTTTGTACTTTGTTGACAAAAGGACAAGTACAATCATGTAATTCGACCCCTCTGCGTTCTGCTTCGGCATATACCGAAGGTGCAACACCATGAGTACGAACTAACACGATACTTTCCTGTATTTCCTCAAAACTGCCCCTTTCATAAATCCCAAGTTTTTCTAATCGTTTTACTTCCTGTGGATTATGAATAAGCGGTCCCAAAGTCACAATTGGCACTTTGCGATCTTTTGCCAATTCCTCACCTTTTTGTATTGCCATTCTGACACCAAAACAGAATCCTGCATGGGGAGCGATTAAGATTTCCACTAAATCAGCTCCTTTAAGTATCATTTCCTTTCTATTATACCGAAATACCGACAAAAATTAAATACCTATTTTGTAATTATTGAAAAAAGTTTTTCGACTACTGTAGAAAAATCAAGATTACTAGTATCAATCAGCATGGCATCTTCTGCTTGTCTTAAAGGAGAGACTTCTCTTTTTGAATCTTTTTCATCTCGCAAGGCAATTTCTTGGCGCAATTGCTCGTAATCTACTACTTCACCTTTAGCCTCTAACTCTGCCCCTCTTCTTTTTGCTCTTTCCTCTAAGGAAGCTGTTAAGAAGAATTTATACTGTGCTTCCGGCAAAACTGTGCTGCATATATCACGACCATCCATAATTACATTATGGTTGGCGGCAATTTTTTGCTGTTGACGTACCATTTCTTCACGCACTTTCGTCAACATGGCAATCGCCGAAACATTGTTGGAAACTTCTGTAGTTCTAATTTCTTGGCTAATATCTTGCCCATTGCAGAATAACAGCCAATTACCTTCTCCATCTTCCGAAAACTGCAATTCTATTTCTGGCAAAATTTGCTCAATAGCTGCTGTATCTGCAAAAGAAATTTTTTTCTGCAGCACATACCAGGTAACAGCGCGATACATTGCCCCTGTATCCAAATAAATATAATTTAAGCGTTTAGCTAATACTTTAGCTACAGAACTTTTTCCTGCACCTGCAGGTCCGTCGATAGCAACTTGTATTGGTTTAGTCAAAACGTCACCCTCTTTATTATGATATTGTCCGATGTGCCAAGCCTACAGCTACTTCATCAAAATGCAGCAGGCCTACACCTAAAAATATAGAAACACTTATATGGTCATTCCAACGTGCTATACCTAATTTACCACCGACATTCAAACCGATGGCTTTATTCATAATTTGAGCCAAAGCTTCTCTGGTTGCCCCAGCAATGGCACCTTCCTCAGAATGAGTATCGCTGATAATACCCTCCCGCTTGCCTGCTACAATTGCTCGTTCCACAATTTTATTAATCGAAGTCAAATACTCGCCACCAAAATCAACTGCAGCTGCTTTGATACCTTTAGCTGCAAATTCTTTTTTAGCAAGATGCTCCTCTTCTCTTGTCTCGGTTAAAGCCATTTGCATAGAAACCCTGGCAATTTGTTTGCTTCCATAGGTCATTATAATCACCTCTAACACTTGATTTTAACGGAGTTTAACCCATTATGCAAGCCTGTCCTGCCAAATATCCTGTAGAAAGGGCAGCTTGTAAATTGAAACCACCTGTCACACCGTCAATATCTAATACTTCCCCAACAAAATATAAACCCGGTACAATCTTGCTTTCCATAGTTTTTGGCGAAATTTCTTTTACTTGAACCCCACCAGCAGTTACAATAGCTTCTTCCAAAGGTCGGGTACCTGTTACCGTTAAAGTCAAATTTTTTAAAGTTTGTACCATTTTTTGCCGTTCTGCCTTGGTTAATTGATACATCATTTTTTCTGCCTCTAAGCCTGTTAATTTCAGAAATACAGGTATTAATTTAGCAGGCAATAAAGCAGATAAGCTATTTTTCAACTGTTTTTTATGTTGTGCTTCTATTTCTCTTAATAATCGCGCATCTAGCTTTTCTTCACTTAAAGCTGGTTTTAAGTCAATCGTTGCCTTTAATGGTGTTTTTTCCTTCTGCCAGTAGTCGACAGCTTGACCACTTACGGTTAAAACAATTGGACCAGAAATACCAAAATGGGTAAAAAGCATTTCGCCAAAATCTTCGGCAATAACTTTGCCCTCTTGATTAGTTAAAGTCAAAGTCACATTTTTCAAGCTTAAACCTTGCAGTTCTTTAACCCATACTTCAGCCACATTTAACGGAACTAACGCCGGTCTTAAGGCTACTATTTCGTGTCCGGCATTGCGCGCAAATCCATAACCGTCACCTGTTGAACCTGTCCCTGGATATGATGCACCACCTGTTGCCACGATAACTCGTTCTGCTTCCAAAATTTCTCCATTGGCTAAAACTACTTGATGCAAGCCTGTCATTTGACAACGCACATCAACTACTCTCGCCTTGGTTTTTATCTTTACACCTGCTGCACGCAGTTGTTTTTCCATAGCTTGTACAATATCTTTGGAACGGTCTGATACAGGAAATACTCTATCGCCACGTTCTACTTTCAATGGTACACCATTACTTGTAAAAAATTCTTTAGTATCTTGATTAGAAAAGCGATTAAAGGCAGTATATAAAAATCTGCCGTTATGTGGAAAAGCTTCTATTAACTGTTGAATTTCCTTATCATTAGTAATATTGCAGCGACCTTTGCCAGCAATCAACATTTTTTTGCCCAAAATATCATTTTTTTCCAATAACAAAACTTTGGCGCCTAACTGACCCGCAGCAATTGCTGCCATCATGCCACCAGCACCACCACCGATAACAATTACATCTTGCTGCATTTACATCACCTCTCTGTTCATATTTTTAATTAATTTAATTCCATAAATTTCGTCTTTTTTTTCGCATAAAACAATTAAGCTTATCGAATAATAAAGCTATCTAAATCAAAGGAGGTTAAATTATGTATCGCCATAAAAAACGTCATTTTGTCCTGTTTTTTGTTCTCTGCACCCTTTGCGTAGTTGTTCTCGCAGGCTGTGGAAACAGAATGCAGGAAAATCAACCAAATCAAAACCAATCCGGTGATACTATGCTGCCGGAAACAAACAACCAAGCACAAAATAGCCGCAGCATGGATAACATGACTAATGGCAACAATGGTACTAATGATACTAACAGTACCAGCAACACCAACAATATGTCCGGTCAAGAAAACAATCTTGACCAAAAAGGCAAGGAATTAGCCGAGGCTATCGTTCGCGAAGTTGCAGAGGTTAAAGATGCTCATGTCATCCTCATGGAAAGCTCAGCTTATGTAGCTCTGGATATTGAACGAACAGCCAACACCAGCGAGTCTGCCCAATTAAAAGAAAAAGTTTCTTCTTTAATTAAAGAAAAAGATGCCAAAATCACTACTGTCTATGTAACAGAAGATGCTGATACTTTTACTCGTTTCGGTGAAATTGCTATGGATATTGCCGATGGTAAACCAATCAGTGGTTTCATGGAGGAAATTGAAAATTTCTTCACTCGTATAACTCCAACTACTTAAAAAAAGAGCTTGGGACTTTTGTCCCAAGCTCTTTTCCTTGCTAACTTCCTCATTTTCGACTTAAAGACGAAAGTATTTTTTATTTTGCGTAATCTACAGAACGAGTTTCCCGAACAACTACTACTTTGATTTGACCAGGATATTCTAATTCTTTTTCAATGCGTTTTACGATATCTCTAGATAACTTAACTGCACCTGCATCATCAATTTTATCCGGTTTAACCATAATTCTGATTTCACGACCAGCTTGAATTGCAAAGGATTTTTCTACACCGTCAAACTCATTGGCAATTTCTTCCAATTGAGCTAAGCGTTTCAAATAAGATTCCAAAGTCTCGCGTCTCGCACCAGGTCTAGCTGCAGAAATAGCATCAGCAGCAGCAACTAATACAGCTTCTACAGTGTGTGGCTCAACATCACCATGGTGAGCTTCAATAGCATTAATTACATCTTTAGACTCACGATAGCGTTTTGCTAAGTCTGCACCGATAGAAATGTGTGGACCTTCTACTTCATGGTCAACAGCTTTGCCGATATCATGCAATAAACCTGCACGTTTAGCCAACTGAACATCAACACCTAATTCAGAAGCCATCATACCAGCTAAATGTGCTACCTCAATAGAGTGATTTAAAACATTTTGACCATAACTTGTCCGATATTTCAAGCGACCAAGCAATTTGATTAATTCAGGATGTAAGCCGTGTACACCTGTATCAAATGCAGCTTGTTCACCTTCTTCACGAATTTTCTGCTCAATTTCGCGTTGAGCTTTTTCCACCATTTCTTCAATACGAGCAGGATGAATACGCCCATCTACGATTAATTTTTCCAAAGCTACACGAGCAATATCACGACGAATTGGGTCAAAGCCTGATAAAATAACAGCTTCCGGTGTATCATCAATAATCAAATCGATACCGGTCATTGTTTCCAAGGTGCGAATATTACGACCTTCACGACCGATAATACGACCTTTCATTTCGTCATTTGGCAAAGCAACAACAGATACTGTTGTTTCTGCTACATGGTCAGCAGCACAACGCTGAATAGCCAAAGAGATAATATCTCTAGCTTTCTTTTCAGCTTGTTCTTTAGCGGCACTTTCCATTTCTTTAATCATTACTGCTGTTTCGTGCTGAATTTCTTCCTCTACTTTATGCAGCAATTGCTCTCTTGCTTCTTCAGAAGTCAAGCCTGCTAAGCGTTCCAACTCCACTAATTGTTTATCATAGATAGCTTGAGTTTCTGTTTTAATTTTTTCAATCTGCAGTTCATTTTTTTGCAGACTTTCTTCTTTTTGTTCCAGCAATTCATATTTACGGTCCAAAGACTCTTCTTTTTGAACTAAACGTCTTTCAGTACGTTGTAACTCAGCTCTTCTTTCTTTTACTTCCTGCTCAGCTTCAGTACGAACTTTGTGAGCTTCATCTTTAGCCTCTAAAATTGCTTCTTTGCGGATTGCATCAGTATTTCTGGTGGCTTCTTCCATAATTCTGGCAGCTTCTGCTTCGGCAGATTTAATTTTTGACTCGCCAACGCTTTTTCTAACGATATAACCAACCGCTACACCAGCTACTAACGCAACAATTCCAATAATTACTTCCACTTGCTTTCCCCCTTCCTATCTGACCTTATGACAGATAAATTTAAACAAAATATTACTTCAAACATTTTAGGGAAATCATTGCAACAAAAAAACAAACCGAAAACTTCGATTTGTTGAAATTAGTCCTATTTTTATCCATAAATATACCATAAATATGCAAATTATCCGCATCTAACACCTATATCTATCGAGCCCAACCTTGCCGATAAACACCCAATATTCATTATGCAGTTTATTTTATAAAAAATTTATGTGAAAACTATATATTTATATTACCCAAGGTACATAATTTCATCAAACGATTTCCTATCCATATAATTTTATCGGTAAATACGCCAACTGTCAAGTATCGTGGATTGAAAAATATTTTTTTCATGTTAAAATAGACTAAAAGGAGAGAATGCTATGAATAATAAGAAAAAAAATATAATTTTTTTAGTAGGTTTTCTTTGTTTAACCCTGCTAATGGCTTGGGTATATTTTAATTTTTCCGAAAAACCCGTCACTGGCAGCAAAGCAATCACTATCGAAGTCATCAACCAGGCAGAAGAAGTGACTGTTTACAACATTAAAACCGATGCAGAATATCTGCGCCAAGCTATGCAGGAGGCTGAAGGACTTACTTTTATTGGCATTGAAGGTCCTTATGGCTTAATGGTTACCACCGTTAATGATGAAACAGCAGATTACAATGTTAATGGTGCTTATTGGTCCTTCATAGTCAACGGTCAATACTGCAACTATGGTATCGACCAACAGCCTGTAAATGATCAAGATATTTTCCAAATTATCTACACGAAAGGATAATTCATCATGTCTTCTTCTCGTTTGCCAGTAAGAGATATGGCTTTGATTGGTCTGATGGTGGCT
>JAFXJE010000146.1 GCA_017532485.1 Peptococcaceae bacterium
TACCACAACAATCATTCCATGGTTAAAAGAAAATTTTGATTATGATGTTATTTGCTGCTGTGTTAATGTCGGTCAAGGTGAAGAATTGGACGGCTTGGAAGAACGTGCATTGTATTCCGGTGCAAGTAAATTATATATTGAAGATGTAATTGATGAGTTCTGCGAAGAATACATGATGCCTTGCGTACAAGCTGGTGCTGTGTATGAGAATAAATATTTATTAGGTACATCTATGGCGCGTCCTTTGATTGCCAAAAAATTAGTTGAAGTGGCACGCAAAGAAGGTGCTGTTGCTATTTGTCACGGTGCTACTGGTAAGGGTAATGACCAAGTTCGTTTTGAATTGGGGATTAAGGCTTTAGCTCCTGACTTAAAAATCATTGCTCCTTGGCGGATGAATGAATTGTGGAATATGCAGTCTCGTGAAGATGAAATCGCTTACTGCGAAGCTCACGGTATTAAGCTGCCATTCTCTACAGCGACTAGCTACAGTCGTGACCGTAACTTATGGCATATCAGCCATGAAGGTTTGGAACTGGAAAATCCTGCTTTAGCACCAAATTATGATAATGTCTTAGTGTTGAGTGTAGCTCCTGAAAATGCACCTGATGAGGGAGAAGAAATCAGCTTGAGCTTTGAAAAAGGTGTACCTGTCGCTTTAAATGGCGAAAAAATGAAAATTGCCGATATCTTGATTAAATTAAATGAATTAGGCGGCAAGCATGGTATTGGGATTATTGATATCGTAGAAAATAGAGTAGTAGGGATGAAATCCCGTGGCGTTTATGAAACACCAGGCGGTACTATTTTGATGGAAGCCCATAAGCAATTGGAAGAATTGATTAATGACCGTGATACTTTTGCGTTCAAGAAAATTGCCGCTACTAGATTTTCTGATTTGGTTTACGAAGGCAAATGGTTTACTCCATTGAGAGAGGCTCTGCAAGCATTTATGGCTGTGACTGAAGAAACAATGACTGGTGAAGTTAAGATGAAACTTTACAAAGGTAACATCATTAAAAAAGGAACAACTTCTCCATACAGTATGTATAGTGAAAGTTTGGCGTCCTTTACTACTGGTGATTTATATGACCACCATGATGCAGAAGGCTTTATTAATTTGTTTGGCTTGCCATGTCAAGTAAGAGCATTCTTAAAACAAGGAATGGAAAAATAGAAACAGGGATAAAAAGGTTTATCGGTTAGGAATGACCGATAAACCTTTTTTTACATACTTCTGCTTTACGGTGGAAAAATTCCTGTCGATAAATTTTATTTATTGACACAATAACGGGAAAGGAGTAGACTGAGAGGGGGTTGTGGCACAAAAAATTACATATAACCATACTTAACAGGAGAAAGGAAGAATGACATGAAGAAATTGCTGAAAAATTTTCCTATTCGTTTAAAAATGATTACATCCCATGGGACAATTGCGCTCCTATCTGTTTTTTGTGTAATGGTGGCCTTGACGGGGATTGCTGGTTTAATTAATAATTTAACAACTATTCAAGAAGATGGGATTGCTTCTGTTGAGGCGGCAGGGGATTTGATGTATGGTAGTGCCAATATTGAACGTTCTATTTTAGGTATTTTATCTGAGAGTACATCAGAGCATTATGATATGTTCAAGGAAGAAGTGGATAGTAATATAGCTAATATGGAGCAGGCCTTTGCTGTGTTGGAAACTCATTTAGGTTCTTTTGCAAAGACTGGTGAACTGGAAAATGCGTGTCTTGAGCTGCAAAAAATGGTAGATGCCAGTGAGCATGAACGCTTACAGATTATGAACTATATTCAAGCTGGTGATTTTGCAGCAGCAGAAAAAATATATATGGAAAGCTATCGTGTTTCTCTGAGACATATTGTTTTGGCTGCTGGGGAAATGAAAGCAGATATTAATGAAGCTGTGGATGTATATTGTGCAGAGGTATTGCGCGTTAATAATATTGGTGTCATAACAATCATTGCTTTAGCTATGCTTTGCTTAATTATTGGTATAGTTTTAACTCATATTGTTAGTGACTCGGTGCGCTTACCAGTAAAACAATTGATGGAAGTTTCTGAACAGATGAAAGAGGGTAAACTTTCGGCAGCAGAGTTAATTACCTATGAGGCTAAAGATGAATTGGGTAATTTGGCGGCTTCAATGCGTGAAACTTTATTGTTCTTGCATAGTTATGTAGTAGAAATTAGTGATATTTTACAACAAATTGCTGATGGTGATTTAACTAAGAATAAAGAAGCTATTCAGCCATATCGTGGTGACTTTGCTTCTATTCAAAAATCGTTGACCTATATTTTGGATAATTTGAATGTTACTTTGGGCAACATTCATCAAGCTGCCAGTGAGGTAAATAATGGTGCTATTCAAATTGCTGACGGTTCGCAAGCTTTGGCACAGGGGGCAGCTGAACAGGCAGCTTCTGTAGAAGAATTGGCAGCAGCAGTAACGGAAATTTCGGAACGAATTAATAAAACAGCAGAAAATGCTGCCAGCACTATGGAAACTACAAAAGCTACTTCTGAACAGGCCCAGTTGTGTAATGAGCAAATGAATGAAATGATGGCTGCGATGGCAGATATTACGGAAAAATCTAATCAGATTGGTCGGATTGTGAAGACGATTGAAGATATTGCTTTCCAAACTAATATTTTAGCTTTAAATGCTGCAGTAGAAGCAGCACGCGCTGGTGCTGCTGGTAAGGGTTTTGCAGTAGTAGCTGATGAGGTAAGAAATTTGGCTAATAAATCAGCAGAGGCTTCGCAAAGTACATCTGTACTGATTGGTGGTACTGTAGAAGCAGTGGATAATGGGACTCATATTCTTGAGGCTACGGCTAAATCATTGAATTTAGTAGTTGCCGATTCGGAAACAGCTTCCCAGCTAGCTGCAGAAATTGCAGAGGCGGCGGCAGAACAAGCTCTAGCAGTTACGCAAATTAGTGATAATATTGATGGTATTTCTACGGTGGTTACAGTTACTTCATCTACTGCTGAAGAAAGTGCAGCAGCCAGTGAAGAGTTGTCTAGTCAGGCGACGATGTTAAGTAGTTTAATTGATGGATTTAAGTTAAGAAAATAGGTGAAAATCACCATGTAAAAACCTCCTCTTAGAGCCGATGCTTATTGCTCGGACTTAAGGGGAGGTTTTTCGTGTTAATTCAGAATGTCTTTAAATAAAGAAATAAATTCATCTATTTCCGTTTTAGTAATAATTAATGGTGGGACAAAGCGAAGGATATGTTCGCCAATGGTATTGACGAGAACGCCTTGTTTCAATAGCTGTGCGCTTACATCTTTGGCATTAATAGTAAGTTCACAGCCCAACATCAACCCCAAACCACGTACATCGGCGATTTTATCAGGGTGTTGGGCTTGTAAGTCTTTTAAGGCATTTTGGAAATAAGTACCGTTGGCAGTAACTTGAGCTAAGAAATCATCTGCCAAGAGAATTTCAGCACTAGCTAGTCCAGCGGCGGTAGCTAAAGGATTGCCGCCGAAAGTAGTGCCATGGTCACCTGGGGTAAAGCAGTCGGCAATTTCTGCTTTGGCTGCAATAGCACCGAGAGGAACACCATTACCTAGAGCTTTGGCGATAGAAATAATATCAGGTTTCAAACCGTAATGTTGGAAAGCAAAAGCTTTGCCTGTTCTGCCCATGCCAGTTTGTACTTCGTCAATAATCAAGAGCAGTTTATATTTTTGGCAAAGTTCTTGGATACCTTGCAGATATTCAGGCGAAGGTAAATTAATACCACCTTCACCTTGAATGATTTCCAGCATAATAGCACAAGTGGTAGGTCTGATTTCTTGTTCGAGGGCTGTTAAATCACCTGCCGGTACAGCAGAAAAACCTGCTGGCAAGGGACGGAAAGCTTTTTGGTATTTTTCTTGGCCAGTAGCTGCCAAAGAACCCAAGGTACGACCATGAAAAGATTTTTCTAAGGTAATGATTTCATATTTTTCGCCTTGCCCCCATTTTCTGGCTAGTTTAATAGCTGCTTCATTGGCTTCGGCACCACTGTTGCAGAAGAAAGCTTTATCTAAGCCACTTTTTTCAACCAGTAATTTTGCCAGTTTGATTTGTGGCTTAATCCAGTAAAGATTGGAGCAGTGGATAATTTGCGCAGCTTGTTCTTGAATTGCCTTAACTACGGCAGGATGGTTGCCACCTAAGGAATTGACGGCGATGCCTGCTACTAAGTCCAAATATTTTTTGCCGTTGGTATCCCAAACATAACAACCTTCGCCACGTTCAAGGACAATAGGCAGTGGATTGTAGGTTGGAATGAGATACTGCTTGCCTTCGGCAATTAATTCTTCCATTGTTTGTTCTAGTGTGTTCATAATAATTACTCCTTGATAACCATAGTGCCGATACCTGCATCGGTGAATAATTCTAATAAGAGGCTGTGGTCAAGACAGCCATTAACGATATGCACGCTTTTGACTCCTTTGTTAATAGCTTCAATACAGCAATCTACTTTAGGAATCATGCCCCCACGAATAATACCTTGTTGACGATAGTCTGCGGCAGTGGCAAAATCTAAGACGGAAATGACTTTTTCATTTTCATCTAAGACGCCGTTAATATCAGTCAGCAGGAATAATTTATCTGCTTGCAGGCTGGCTGCGATACTAGCGGCAGCATAATCGGCATTGATATTGTAAATTTCGCCTTGCTCATCGCAGCCGATAGGGGAGATAACGGGAATGTAGCCGTTATCAATGGCTTGATGAATTAAGGCGTTATTGACTGCCGCGACTTCACCGACAAAACCTAAATCTATTTCGTTACCGTCTTGCACTAAGATTTTCTTTTGGGCTGTAATAGTGCCGCCATCGACACCACTTAAGCCCAAGGCTTTGCCGCCTTGCTGCTGGATAAGTCCGACAATTTCCTGATTGATTTGTCCTACTAGGACCATTTGGGCGATTTCCATAGTGGCTTTATCGGTAACGCGTAAGCCATTGATAAATTCAGGTTGACCACCGTTTTTTTCTACCCAGTAATTGATGGCAGGACCACCCCCATGGACAACGACAGGATTAATACCGACAAATTTCATCAAAACAATATCGGAAATAACTTTCTTTTTAATTACAGGATTATTCATAGCATGACCGCCATATTTAATAACGACAGTTTTGCCGAAAAATTTCTTGATATAAGGTAATGCTTCAACTAAGACTTGTGCTGTTTTCATTGCTTCTTGCAAAAGGAACACCTTGCTTTCTTGGAAAGATAGGGAGCTAATTTAACTCCTGTAATCTGCATTTATTTTTACATAATCATAGGTGAGGTCGCAGCCCCAAGCGGTAGCTTGATATTCACCACTGTTTAATTCGATTAATAAAGGAACTTCTTTTTGTTTTAAAATTTCTAAGGCAGCGGCTTCATCAAAAGATAAGCCCATGCCATTTTTGGCTACTTGCACCGAGCCAATGTAGATATTAACTTTATTAGGGTCAAATTCGATACCTGAATAGCCGACGGCACAGGCAATTCTGCCCCAGTTGGCATCATTGCCGTAAACGGCTGTTTTGACCAAGCTGGAAGCGATGACAGCTTTGGCAGCTAATTTGGCATCAGCGAGGCTTGCTGCACCAGTAACAGTTGTAGTGATTAGCTTTGTAGCCCCTTCACCGTCAGCAGCAATTTTTCTTGCCATAGTAATACAAATATGTTTAAGTGCTTTTTGGAATATTTCAAATTCAGGTGTACCTAGCTGAATTGGGGGATTGCCTGCTTGACCGTTAGCCATAATTGCTACCATATCGTTGGTACTGGTATCGCCGTCAACAGAAATCATATTAAAGCTGTCGTCAATATTTGCTTTAAAAGCAGCTTGCAAGGCAGCCGATTCAATGGCAGCATCAGTAGTGATAAAAGAGAGCATAGTTGCCATATTAGGGTGAATCATGCCAGAGCCTTTAGCCATAGCACCAATAGTGACAGTGGTTCCACCGATATCAACGGTGACAGCCATTTCTTTGCAGACAGTATCGGTAGTCATAATAGCTTGAGCAGCAGCATGACCACCTTCGGCGGATAAGGCAGCCTGCGCCTCGCCAATACCTTTTTGTAAAATATCCATCGGCAGTGGCATCCCAATTACACCTGTGGAAGCTACAATAACATCAGTCTTTTCAACGCCTGTAGCTTGAGCAGCCCAATCAGACATTTGCTGAGCTTGTTCTAAGCCTACTTTGCCCATACCGGCGTTGGCAATGCCACTATTGATGACCATTACTTGAGCTGTACCGTTACTGATATTTTGTTCGGTAATTTGCAGTGGTGCAGCTTTGAATTTATTTAAAGTATAGACAGCAGCAGCTTGGGCAGGGACTACCGAGTAGACTAAAGCCATATCTTTTTTACCGCTATGTTTAATGCCTGCCGCAATGCCAGCTGCCAAAAATCCTTGTGGACTAGTCACACTTCCTTGATTAAGTTCTTGCATAATAATTCCTCCTTAGTACATGACACCATAACGAATGCCCAAGCCTTCGTCTAAGCCTAGCAGCAAATTCATATTTTGCACAGCTTGACCACAGGCACCTTTGACAAGATTGTCAATTGCCGAAACAACGATAATACGATTGGTGCGAGCATCCCAGACGGGAGCGATATCACAATAATTTGAGCCTTGAACCCATTTAGTGTTTGGTAAATGGCTCTTATCTCTGATGCGAACAAATTCTTCTGCTGCGTAAAATTCCTGATAAGCAGTATCAAGCATTTCTTGGGTCAATACTTGATTTGCCTGCATGGTAATAGTGGATAAAATTCCTCTGTTCATCGGGATGAGATGAGGATTGAATGAGATTAAGACTTCTTCACCAGCCAAAGCGCTTAACTCTTGCTCAATTTCCGGTGTATGACGATGCTCGGCTAGCTTGTAGGCAGCCAAGTTGTCATTCATATCAGGAAAATGGCTTTGCTGGGTAAGGCTTTTGCCTGCACCAGTCATGCCTGATTTACTGTCGCAAACGATAGTATCTAATTTGACCCAGCCTTTTTTGAGCAGAGGTGCCAAGCCTAAGATAATACTGGTCGGATAACAGCCTGGGTTGGCAATTAAGTTTTGCCCTTTGATTTGTTCACGATAAATTTCCGGTAAGCCGTAGACAGTATCAGGCAAAATTTCCGGCCAATGATGTTCAGCTCCATACCATTTTTGGTAGGTATTGAAATCACGCAGGCGCATATCAGCTCCTAAATCTATCACTTTGACACCTAAAGCTATTAATTCTTTTGCCAACAGGGAAGAAGTACCGTGTGGCAAAGCTAAAAAGACAAGGTCACAATGGGCAAAATTTTCTGCTTTCATTTCACATTCAATTAAATCAAGCTGTTGATATAAATGATGGTGAACCTCAGACACCTGCTTGCCGACATTACTTCGTGAAGAAGCAGCTGCAATTTCGACTTGAGGATGATTTAATAATAAACGGATTAATTCTCCACCGGTGTAACCGGTAACACCAATAATTCCAATTTTAAAAGACATTGAGGAGTACCCCCTTAAATTTGTTTTAATAATTATACAACCATATGTATTTTTATGCAATAAATTTTATTTGATTTTTTATCAGATTTCTTTATAATTTAACGATAAGAGGTGAGAGTAAATGGCAAAAGCTTTAGTAGATTATTTACTGGAACGGAAGTTAACGATTTCCTGTGCAGAAAGCTGTACTGGTGGACAGATTGCGGCGGCGATTACAGCTGTGTCGGGCTGTTCGGCAGTATTTCCGGGTGGTGTCTGTACTTATTCGGAGGAAATGAAAATAAAAATGCTGGGTGTGAAACGCGAAACTTTGGATACATATGGTGTAGTCTCGCCCCAAACGGCACTGGAGATGGCGCGTGGTGTCCGCAGCTTGACTGGCAGCGACATAGCTGTGGCAACTACAGGCATAGCAGGTCCTAGTGGTGGTACGGCTGAGCAGCCGGTAGGTACGGTTTGCATAGCGATTGTGCGAGATGAGGATGAATATGCTTGGTGCGAGAATTTTGCAGCTGGGGAAGAAGCAGCACGCACAGAGATACAGCGACGTGCTGTACGGAGAGTGTTAGAGGAAGTAATGAATCAGCTTGAAAAGGCGTAGGGTATGAGGTAAGGAGAATGGGTTCGTTTGCAAAAAATAAGACAGCCTGCTCGCTAATTATAGTCGAGCAGGCTGTCTTTATATTCTTTTAATTAGCCTTCTAAGGCTTGTTTTACTTTTAGATAAATTGCACACTCGATACGCTTTTTCTGTAAGGTGCAGCCACGGTCATATGGAGTGTGGATATCCCCACCGTAACGAATGTTGTTGGCATGGCAGCCACCACTGCAATAAAATCTTGCCCAGCAGCTCATGCAACGTTCTTTGCTTAAAACATTGGCTTCTTGGAAAGTTTTGGCGATTTCAGGTTTGACGATACCTGTATCAACAGTACCCATTTTGTATTCTTCTTCACCGACAAATTGGTGGCAAGGGTAGAGGTCACCTTCAGGGCTTACTGCAAGATAGTCGTGCCCTGAACCACAGCCGGAGAGACGTTTTGGTAAGCATGGACCACCGTCCAAATCAATGTTGAAGTGGAAGAAGTTGTATGGTTTGCCCTCTTTTCGGCAAGCTAAATAATGGCGTGCTAAATTTTCGTATTCGCGACAAAGAGGAGCTAAATCTTCATCGGTCAGAGCATAGTCAAATTCAGCTGGAGCAACCACAGGTTCAACGGATAATTCGCGGAAACCTAATTCAGCCATGTGGGCTACATCGGCAGCAAAGTCCAAATTGTGGTGGGTATAAGTACCACGCAAATAGTAGTCTTCGTGCTGACGAGAGTTAGTAAAGTTTAAGAAATTGTTCAAAATACTGTCATAAGAACCACTGCCATTTGGGAATTGACGCATCCGGTCATTTGTTTCTTTGCGACCGTCTAAGCTCAGAACAGCACTGATACCTTCGTCATTTAAGAATTTTTGGACTTCTTCATTTAGGAGGACACCATTGGTAGTCAAGGTGAATTTGAAAATTTTATTATGCAATTTACCTTGTTCCTTGCCGTAAGCTACCAATTCTTTGCAAACATCGAAGTTTAAGAGTGGCTCACCACCGAAAAAGTCCACTTCGATATGTTGACGATGCTTGGAGGATTGGATTAAGAAGTCCAAAGCTTTTTTACCTGTTTCCAAGCTCATCAAGGAGCGCTCACCACCGTAAGCACCAGTATCGGCAAAGCAATAGCCACAACGCAAGTTGCAATCGTGTGCCATGTGTAAGCAAAGAGCTTTAACGATAGGCTCGGTGTGAGGCTGGTAATTTTGTAATTCATGGTCATCAGTAAATAATTGACCTTTGTTCATCAATTCAGAAACTTCATCGATGACAGCCACAGCATCTGCGTAGCCGTATTGACCCAGCATCAATTCAAAAGCTGTTTCTAAAGGATTGACAGCCAAATAGTCTAAGAAATCCCAAGTAGGCTGGTCGATAACATGGATAGAGCCACTGTTAATATCTAATAAAATCATTAAATCATCAAAACGGAAACGATGAATACGGTTAAAATCTAAATTGTTTTCCATAATGCCTTATCTCCTTAATAGTATGTACTCATATCATTTTATTTTTTTTCAGATAATTCGTCAAGCTATTCATAAAGAGTTCTTAACATTTCCTTGTGAATATGCTGACCACAAAAAGAGGAAAAATGTTATAATAAAATTATAAAAAAGCGAATACTAATAGCGAATAGTCTGTCTAGGAGGGAAAATAATTGGAACAAGAAAATTATGGTTATGATAGAGAAAATCGTGCTGCAGAGGCAGAGGAAAAAATGAAGGCGGCGGTTAACTACAGTACTGAACCGAAAAAGAAAAAAGGCTCAAAAGCAATTGCTGGCTTGTTGCTGAGTTCTTTTATCGGTGGTATTGTGGGTGGTGTTGTCGGGATGAATTTAGCAACTCCCAATAATACTCTAACTATTCCTCGAGGCAGTGCACCTATAGAAGTGGTCGCAGGAGATATTTCGCCAGTAGTGGCAATTGCCGAGGTGGTTAGTCCATCAATAGTAGGGATTAAGACTTATGGCATGGTGCAAGATTGGTTTGGGCGCCAATATACCAGTCAGTTAGGTGGTGGTTCTGGTATTATTTTTCGGAACGACGGCTATATTATTACCAATAATCATGTAGTAGCGGGAGCAACGGGGATTGAAGTGAGCCTGTATAATGGGGAAAGCTATCAGGCTGAAATTATTGGGGTTGACTCGGCTACGGATTTGGCAGTAATTAAGATTGAAGCACCTGATTTGGCAGCAGCAGTTTTGGGTGACTCTGATGAACTGCGTATTGGCGAGTTGGCTGTAGCTATCGGTAATCCATTGGGTTATAGTAATACTGTGACCAGTGGAATTATCAGTGGGTTAAATCGCCAAAGTATGAGTGGCTATGA
>JAFXJE010000147.1 GCA_017532485.1 Peptococcaceae bacterium
CAATAATTAATAAACCATCTATGATAGATAATTGTGACCGCAAATTGTTCACTTCTGTTCTGCCTCTTTTCCACTCTCGTTATTTTATGTAATAGAAAAATAGCTTGGAACAAAAGTCCCAAGCTTATTTTAATTAGAATTCGTCATCATCATCCATGTCTAAACCTAAGAAGGTCATAACATTTTCTTTATTACGCCAATCGGCATTTACTTTAACCCACAATTCCAAATAAACTTTATTGCTGATTAAATATTCAATATCTCTTCTCGCATGACGGCCAATTAATTTTAACATTTGACCACCACGACCGATAATGATACCTTTTTGGCTATCACGCTCAACATAAATAGTTGCTCCGACATAGACTTTGCCATCAGACTGCATTTTCATCTGCTCTACAACAACAGCAATACTATGTGGTACTTCATCACGAGTTAATTCTAAAATTTTCTCACGAATAATTTCAGCAATAACAATTTCTTCTGGCTGGTCCGTAACGGAATCAGCTGGATAAAACTGAGGACCTTCCTCCAAATAACTAAAAGTTTTAGCTACCAGTTCTTCTACATTATCACCACGACGTGCAGACAGTGGGAATACTTCTGTAAAATCGCCTCTATCCTGCCATTCTTGAATGGTCTGCAAAACTTGTTCCGGCTTCACACGGTCAATTTTATTCAAAATTAAGAATACCGGAGTATCTACTTTAGCCAGCTGGTCCAAAATATACTGTTCACCTGGTCCAAAATCATGCGTTACATCTACTAAATAATAAATTGCATCCGCATCATAAATACTATTTTGCGCAATATTAACCATTTTTTCACCCAAACGGTGTCTTGGTTTATGAATACCAGGTGTATCAATAAAAACAATTTGCCCTGTTTCATTAGTCAAAATACCGGTAATTCTATGACGAGTTGTTTGCGCCTTATCGGAAACGATAGCTATTTTTCTGTCTAAAATCTGATTTAATAATGTAGACTTACCTGCGTTTGGTCTACCTACCAATGCTACAAACCCTGTTTTCATTTTCTGTCGCCTCTTCCTTCTTCAGTCTTAATCTGAAAGTCCGCAAAAGCATCGGGCATCAATTCTGCTGCCGACAATTGTTTTCTTTCCCCTCGACTATTGACCATAATTACCTGCATCTGTGGGGCAAATTCCAACATGACTTGTCGGCAAGCTCCGCAAGGTGCTGTCCATATGTCTGTATCTGTGCAAATTGCTAAATGAGTGAACTCACGTTCCCCATGCGCAACTGCTTGAAATATAGCTGTGCGTTCAGCACAATTAGTTAAACCATAACTGATATTTTCTATATTGCAGCCAGTATAAATACGCCCTTCAGCCGTTAATACCGCCGCACCTACGGCAAAATGAGAATAAGGAGCATACGCATTTTTTCTGACTTCCCAAGCGGCTGTTATCAATTTTTCCAGCATACACTCCACCTCTAATTCACCTTAAAACTTCTTTTCGTCTTCGTCTTCGTCTTCCTCTGCTACAGGCAAAAGGAAGATTTCTACTTTAGCTATGCGACGATTGCTCACTTCCACTACTTTTGCTCGCAAACGGTCTATTACAACTTCATCATTAACTTTTGGGATACCTCCCAATTGTTCAAAGACAAGACCACCAATAGTTTCCGCATCACTTTCTTCCATCTCCGGCAGCTCAATATCAAAAGCTTCTGCTACCTCATCCACCAAAGCTCTGCCGTCAGCAACCATGTGTTCATCACTATGCATAACGATAAGATCTTCTTCACTATCAAATTCATCCTGAATATCGCCAACAATTTGCTCAATTAAATCTTCAATGGTAACTACACCGGCTGTTCCGCCGTATTCATCTAAAATAATTGCCATGTGTACTTTTTGCGAGCGCAATTCAGTCAGCAAATCATTAACTTTTTTATTTTCCGGAATATAATATGCCGGACGAATAACTTCCTTAATTCTCAACATATCAAAGTCTTCGCCCATTTTATTAAAAATATCTTTAGCATAAAGCACACCGACAATATTATCTATGCTTTCTTCATAAACAGGAATACGAGAATGACCTGCCTCTACAATCAATTCAATTGCTTCATTAATTGTATCTTCACCGTTAACAGCCACCATATCAATGCGTGGTACCATAATTTCTTTAACGACAATTTCATCCAAATCAAAAATACTGTTTAACATATCTGATTCGGTTTCATCCAAGACACCTTCTTCTTGACCCACATTTACTAAAAGTTTTAATTCATCTTCTGTAATAGTGTATTCATCGGAAGAACCTTTACTGATTTTTACTACAAAATCAGATAATTTAGTCATTAAGATAACAAATGGTGACAAAATCACACTAATAAAGCGAATAAAAGGCGCAATAATCATTGCCCATTTTACCGCATGAGCTGCAGCTAAATTTTTCGGCATTACTTCGCCAAAAACTAAAAGCAGCAAAGTCATAATACCAGTAGCAATACCTACACCTACACTACCGAAAATATCAATAGCCAACTTAGTAGCGATAGAAGATGCGGCAATATTTACGATATTGTTTCCGATTAATAACGCAGAAATCAATTTATTCTGTTTTTCCAGCATCGCCAAAACCAATGCTGCTTTTTTATCACCATCATCCTTCATATTCATCAAACGAATTTTGTTGCAGGACATAAATGCTGTTTCTGCTGATGAAAAAATTGCTGAAAGCATGATTAAAATTACTAAAATAATTAACTGTGTCGGACCGTCCGTATCCAAAAGATCATCTCCTTAAATAATTAAAACTATATGTTTTCACTTAATATAATATTTTACCTAAATGCACCGATAACTGCAAGTAATTTTTCTTCTTCACGACGCATCTCTTCTTTTTCTTCTTCTTCCATGTGGTCAAATCCTGCTAAATGAAGTAAACCATGGACTAAAAGATACATAACTTCTCTTTCTAAGCTGTGCCCAAACTCTTCTGCCTGTTCTTGAGCTCGTTCCAAAGAAATAACTATATCGCCGAAAAGAATTTCTTCTTCATCATCAATTTCTTCATCAGCTTCATACATTGGAAAAGATAATACATCTGTAGCAGTATCTTTGTCACGGTAAGTATTGTTCATTTCTCGAATAGTTTCGTTATCGACAAAAAGAATTGCTACTTCTGCTTTAGGGTCAATTTCTTGTTGTTCCAAACACAAAGCAACTACTTCTTCTATTTTTTCTTCCCATTCCACAGGAACTTCAATAATTTCCTGCTCATTAGTAATTACTGCCGTCATGCTCTTTTCTCCTTTTTCTTTCTTGCTGTAGTCAGACTTTCCTGATTTGGATATTCAATCCGTTTATGATAAATTCCATTAACAACACGCACAAAAGCTGCTGCTATTTGGTCTAAATCACGGAAGGTCAGCTCACATTCATCAAATTGCCCGTCTTCTTGCTTCGCTTTAATTAAACTGCGAATAAAACCTTCGATTTGCCCTGGTGTCGCATCTTTTTTAGAACGCACTGCCGCTTCTACCGTATCAGCCATCATTAAAATAGCAGCTTCTTTAGTTTGTGGTTTTGGCTGACCATAACGGAAATCGCTTTCTTTAGTATTCTCATCCATTTCTTTGGCTTTGTGATAAAATACAGCAACCATACTATCACCGTGATGCTGTCCGATTAAATCTAATATTACTGGTGGCAATTTAGCATCGGCTGCCATTTCTAAACCATCTTTAACATGAGAAGTAATAATCAAGGTACTTAATTGCGGTGTAATATTACTATGTGGATTTTCACCAGAAAATTGATTTTCCGCAAAGAAATACGGTCTTTTCAATTTACCTATATCATGGTAATAGGCTCCTAATCTTACCAGCAAGGCATTGGCACCAACGGCATCGGCTGCAGCTTCACCTAAATTACCTACCATAACACAATGGTGATAGGTCCCTGGAGCTTCACTAAGCAACTGTTTCAACAGTGGCTGATTAGGATTTGCCAGCTCTAATAATTTAATAGATGAAGTCACCCCAAAAATAGCCTCTAAATAAGGTAATAAGCCAATCGTAAAAACTGATGAAACAAAACCGTTCATTATCCCAAAGACAACCCCAATAGCAATAACATCAGCACTTTGACTATTTAATAAACCTAAAGAAATAATCAATACTGTATTTGTCGCACTAATATACAATGCTGTCTTGGAAATATCAGAACGCTGGCTCAAGGAAGATACACCAATTGCACCGACGATACCACTAACTAAAGCAACTACCGTAAAGGATATATCACTGGTATATAAACCCACTAAAGCCGCAAAAAAGGCATTAACCAAAAGCGACAAGCGTACATCCAACAAGATAGCAATCAGCATGGTACCCATTGCTACTGGAATTAAGTAGCCTACCTGCGCTGCTTGTGCTGTAATCGGTGATAAAGTGAGCAGTAAAAACAATTTATAACAAGCTACCGTAATTAGCACCAAAACCATCAATAAAGCTATTTCTTTTTCATTATTATACATTTTCGGAATAAAATGTCTAATAAAGGTACTGACTACTGTAATAATCACTAAAACTATTAAAGCTATTGCCCCTAAAATTGCCCAATTAGAATTTTCATTAGCATAGCCCAGCATTGTCAAGATACTGATTTGTCGTTCTGTCAAAATTTCACCCTTACGCACGACTAATTCATCTTTTTGCACAACGATTTTTTCAGCTTCTACTGTTGCCAGTATTTCTGTCTTGCGTTGTTCAGTAGTTACTTGGTCATAAACATAAGTAGGATAAAAAACAACTTGTCCAATAATACTTTGCAAGAATTTTTCACTGCCACCTGTAATACGATTATCTAAATCAATCGCTTCCCTGATTTTAGCCTTGGCATTATCGATATTTTCCTGCAAAACGCCTTGGCTCATGATAGCAGCTGCATAGTCAATTCCTAATTCATAGAGCTGTTGTTTTTCACTTTCTTCCAGCTGCAATAAGCTCAACCATTCCTCATCAGTCAGTTGAAAATTAAAAACACTTTTCAGCTTTTCAATACCTTCTTCTTCGGTATATTCTTCTTCCTGTACATTTTGACAAACTTGTTCCAATTTCGCAAAATAATCAGAAATGCTTAAAATCGTAATATTATTAAATTTTTCTAAATCTATTTTGTAGCTGTCTTGGAAACCTGCCAAAGCTTTTTCCTGCTTAGCTATCGTCGCCTTTTCATCAACAAAGTTCAGATAACGGTCAGACTGAATATCGCGAGGAGCAACTTGCCCCACAGCCCAATCTATCCCTTGTGCTCCAAATTGAATCATCAAAATTGATGTCATAGAAATAAAAAACAACACCAATAAAGCCACAATTCGCAGGCGTTTTTTATCTTTTATATTTTCCAGTGCATTTTCCCAAGTTTCTCGCTTAAATAGCTTCATGGTTTAACCCCTCTCAAATCTCGCCATGTTCAGCATAAGCATTAATAATTTTTGCTACTACAGGATGACGCACTACATCCTGTGCAGTTAAATAATGAAACGCTATTTCGTCAATATCTGCTAAAATGGCTTCTGCTTTCAACAAACCCGATTGATGTTGTTTAGGCAAATCCACCTGTGTAATATCACCGGTAATTACTGCCTTTGAACCAAAACCAATGCGAGTTAAAAACATTTTCATTTGTTCTGGTGTAGTATTTTGTGCTTCGTCTAAAATAATAAAAGCATCTTCTAATGTTCGACCACGCATATAAGCCAAAGGTGCTACTTCGATAATCTGTCTTTCCATATATTTCTGAGCCATTTCTAAGCCCAGCACATCATACAAACCATCATATAAAGGCCGCAAATAAGGGTCTACTTTATCCTGCAAATCGCCAGGCAAAAAGCCTAATTTTTCGCCTGCTTCTACAGCCGGTCTAGTTAAAATAATTCTTTCGACTTGTTTATTTTTTAAAGCCTTCAAAGCCATAACTACAGCTAAATAAGTTTTACCCGTACCAGCAGGTCCAATTCCAAAGACAATGTCTTTTTCCTTAATAGCTTGAATGTATTTATATTGCCCCAAAGTTTTCGCCCGAATTTGTTTACCACGATTGGTAGTATGCACAACCTCGCCCAAATAACTGATAATTTCCTCTTTTTTTCGTTCACCACCAAGAGTTAAGGCATATTGCACATCACTTTTATTAATATCTTTCTTCTTAGTCAAAGCTAAAAGATGCTCAATAATTATTCTTGCTGCTGCCTGCTCTTTACTGCTGCCACTTAAAAGAATTTCTTGTCCACGCACTACCAATCCTGCGCCTGTATGCTTTTCAATCATCCGAAGATGTTCATCAGCCATGCCACAAATTTGTTGTGCCTGTCTAATATCTTCAAGTATTAATTTCCCTTGCACTTGGTCCAATAGATAGACCTCCTGCAACTTTCTTTAAAATAAGTTAGATATCATTTATTATACTATAAATTGAGCCAAAGCACTATCTTTTTTCTTGACCTTCTGCAAATTTCATTATTCCCATATTTTCTTCCGTAAGCCAGGTGATCTCTACTTGTATTTGCTGTTCATTCGTAGTTGGCAGCAATCTAATGCTCTCTTCAAGAAAAATGCGGTCTTCGGAAAGTAATTCCGTCAATTTTTCCCTAGCTCTAGCCAAAGCTAAATGATACGCATCTTCTCTGGAATGTTTAACTTGCTGCACTGCTTGTTCGATATAAGTTATTTCTTCTATCTGCCATGGTAATTGATATTTTTGCCAAAAAATAATGTTTTTAGTATAATTTTCTTGTCGGCTGTGCGAAAAAGGATTTTTCATTTCCCCTAACAACACAAAATGCCTATCTTTTGTCTTAATAGCCCAACTTTTACTCGTTTCACCTGTATCATAAAAAATATTTTCTTCCAAAAAGCAAATTCCTACTGCAGAATGGAGCACTTCTCCTCGAATTATTCCTTTAGCCTGCACTAGATACGGTTCACCTGCTGGTGCATATTTACCCAAATCATTTCTAATCCATTCCGCATAATCCCAGCCACCAATCAAAATTTGTCCCTTTTGGACTTTTTCCTCCAATTCAACCATTGCCGTTCCTTTGTAAACTAATAATTCGGTGATTTTACCATCAGCTTTAGCTACCAAATTCGCAGGTGTTGAGTCATCTACTTTATTATTTAAGCGTTCTTTGACCCTTATCTCTAAAGTAGTTCCTCGTGGGTTTATGGCTATCCACGAAAAATCTTTATGCTCAATAACAAACTGTTTTTGAATTTCATCATAATTAAATTTGTCAATTTTTGCTCCCGGCAGCAGGCCATACTGCTGCACCAAAGCTACGATATATTCATCACTAAATTTCTCATTGCCTATTACCTCATATCCCCAAATAAGCGAAAGTAAAAAGGACAATAAAAATGTAGAAAAACATACCCCCAATAATAAACCTTTTCTGCGTTTCATTCTACTTAACCAAAATGGTAAGCCAAAACGACCTATTATATGAAAGCGTAAATGTTCTTTTCGTAATAACTTGCTCAACCTTTTGAAATCTTCCAATTTTATTTTGACCAGTAATTCTCTTTCATTTTTACGATAAACATTAGCAAATATAATGCCTTGTTTTGTCGCTTGATTAATAATTTTTTCTCCTTGTGAAACATATAAAACCAATTCTACATAGCCACCAAATAAATCATCAAAATTCATAACCCACCTGCCTGATTTCGCCCTCAACATAAATTTCCTCATCGGTAATTAATGCTAAGGATAAATTGTTTCCTTCAATAACAATTTCGCCGCCTTGACACCTAATGATTACCTTTTGTGCCTCATAAAGAATTATTCCTAGATGATTTTCTAAGTATAATTGACGGTTACCCTCTAATACTATTCTCGGCTGATGATAATAAATTGTTCTCGGCAACTCCACTAACCCCATGAAATCACCTCCAAATAGCCTCTTTTTTAAACCATATATATGCAGCCATTCCGTAAAAAAAAACTTGTAAGTTCTACCATTTTTGAGTTAAAATAATATGCAGTGTATATCCATGAATTTTAATTTTATGAGGAGGCTTTCTACACAATGAATATAATTGAAATCCTTAAGGTTATTCTTTTGGGTATTGTTCAAGGTATTACCGAGTGGCTTCCGGTAAGTAGTACCGGTCACATGATTTTAGTGGAAGAATTTATTCAATTGCAGCAATCACCACTGTTTTTGAAAACTTTTTTTGTAGTTATCCAATTTGGTTCGATTTTAGCTGTTATTTTTCTTTATTTCCAAAAACTCAATCCTTTTGCTCGCAGTAAAGATTCCTTGCAGCGCCATGAAACTTTTAATCTTTGGAAAAAAGTTATTGTAGCTATTATCCCAGCTGGTATAATCGGTTTACTTTTTGATGATGTTATTGATGCTTTATTTTTTAATGCAACAACCGTTTCTTGTATGTTAATTTTTTACGGTATTTTATTTATCGTCATCGAAAATCGCAACCGTTATCCACGTTATCGTGATTTTGAAGACATCAGCTATAAAACGGCACTTATGATTGGCTGCTTCCAAGCCCTCGCTTTAATTCCTGGTACTTCTCGTTCCGGTGCTACTATTTTGGGGGCAATTTTAATCGGTACATCTCGTTCCGTAGCTGCTGAATTTTCTTTCTTTATGGCTGTACCAACTATGCTAGGTGCCAGTGCTGTTAAATTAATGAAAGCAGGATTCGCTTTCACTGCTACCGAATGGGGCTTGTTACTTATCGGTTGTGCAGTGGCTTTCATCGTTTCTGTTTTCGCTATTAAATTCTTGATGTCTTATATTCAACAACATGACTTTAAACTTTTCGGTTATTACCGTATTGTTTTAGGGATTATCATTCTTATCTACTTCTATGCATTACCCTTAATCTTTGCTTAATATTTAAGGCTCGGACCACTGTCCGAGCCTTTTTCCTTTTCTTGCACTCTTTTTCCCACCACCTAATATAATATACAGACCCCAATTCCTCAAGGAAGTGATAATTATGAAGCAAAAAACACTGGTGCAACTTAACCATGCTGCCATGATGTTCTTCACCCAAAATGGTGCTTTGCCGGTACTTGAAGATATTCATATGACCTTGAAGCAAGAGGAAATTTGTGCTTTTCTCGGTCCTTCCGGCTGTGGGAAATCAACAATTTTAAATCTTATTTCCGGTCTTTTAAAACCTACTGACGGTACAGTTTCCTTAGAAGGCAAAGTAGGCTATATGTTTCAACGCGACCAGCTTTTAGAATGGCGAAACATTTACAAAAATATCACTATTGGTTTAGAACTCCAGCATCAAATGACAGCTGAACGTTTGGCAGAGGTAGATAAGCTTTTACAAAATTACGGTCTTTGGGATTTCCGTTTTCACTTTCCTAATCAATTGTCAGGTGGTATGCGTCAACGCGTCGCCTTAATTCGAACTCTAGCTGTTTCCCCTGATATTTTACTTCTAGATGAACCTTTTTCTGCCTTAGACTCACAGACAAGATTATTAGTAAGTGAAGATATTTATCGCATTATTCGCCAAGAAAAAAAATCCGCTGTTCTAGTTACTCACGATATAAGCGAGGCAATCAGTTTTGCGGATACCATCTACTTATTGAGCCAACGCCCTGCCCGTATTCTCCACCAACTGCCTATCCGTCTAACTTTAGAAGGAGAACGCACACCTTTAAATGCTCGTAAAGCACCTGAATTCCAGCATTATTTCGACTTCATTTGGGAGGAGATGGTGCAAAATGATTGAAGCGAAAACTTTCGAGCAATATTTAGTCCAACGCAAGCGTGAAAAATATTTAATTATCTTTTCTCAACTTCTCCTTTTATTCGGCTTTCTCTTTTTTTGGGAAATAGCTGCCCGACAAGAATGGATAGACACCTTTCTTTTCAGTAACCCAAGTGCTATAGCTAAAATATTTTGGCAATATTTCACCAATGGCACTATTTGGCTGCACATCGGCATTACTATGTGGGAAACTTTGCTTGGCTTTTTGATCGGTACTACTGCTGGACTCGTCATCGCTGTTTTAATGTGGTGGTTTCCCTTGGCAGCTAAAATCTTGGACCCTTTTTTAGTTGTTTTAAATGCTTTGCCTAAGACAGCCTTAGCCCCAATCGTTATTGTTTGGTTTGGTGCCGGCATTAGTGGTATTATCGCCGTTGCTGTCTTTATTTCTATCATCGTTACCGTCTTATCAGCCTACTCCTACTTTATCAATATGGATGAAAGCAAAATCAAGATGCTTCATAGTTTCGGCGCAACAAAAGGACAGATTTTCTATAAGCTTATCCTTCCTGCTAATATTGGCAATATGGCCAATATCGCTAAAATCAATATTGGTTTATGCTTAATTGGGGTTATCGTCGGTGAATTTTTAGTTTCGCGTTACGGAATTGGTTACCTGATTGTTTACGGAAGCCAAGTCTTTCGTCTCGACCTTGTGATGATGGGGGTTGTCATTTTAGCTGTATGTGCTTGGGGGATGAATACTCTCTTGAATACTCTTGAGCATCATATAAAAAATCATTAGGGGGTATTTTTGTGAAAAAAATAAAAACCATTCTCGCACTGCTTTGCTGTCTTGCTTTAACTTTAACAGGCTGCAATTCACCTGAACCTACCGAGAAATTAACTAAAATTACTTTGGGTGAAGTTGCCCACTCTGTTTTTTATGCACCTCAATATGTAGCTTTGGAAGAAGGTTTTTTTGCTGCTGAAGGATTAGAAGTGGATTTAATCAATTTGCAAGGTGCTGATAAAGTTATGTCTGCCTTAATTACCAATGAAATTCAAATAGGCTTGATGGGGCCTGAAGCATCTGTTTATGTTGCTAATCAAAATTTAGACGATTACGCAATTAACTTTGCCCAATTAACGCAGCGCGACGGCAGCTTTTTGGTAGGACGTGAGCCATGGGAAAATTTCACTTTTGACCAACTAACAGAAGCTGAAATTATTGGTGGCCGTAAAGGCGGTGCACCGGAAATGACTTTGGAATATGTCTTAAAAGCCAATGGTCTGACTATTGGGGTCGATGATGAAACACAACCTATTAATGTTCGTACCGATATTCAATTTGCAGCCATGGCTGGAGCTTTTTTAGCCGGTGAGGGTGATTATGTTACCCTTTTTGAGCCAACCGCAACTGCCGTTGAAAAAGAAGGTCGCGGCTATATTCTCACTGCTATTGGTGCTCATTCCGGTGACATTCCTTTTACCACTTATTCAGCAGCCAAATCTTATCTGGAAACAAATCCAGAAATCATTCAAAAATTCACCAACGCTGTCTACCAAGGCCAACTTTTTGTCAAAAATAATGATGCAGCTACCATCGCTGAAATCATCCACCCACATTTTGAAGACATTTCTCTTGAAGATTTGACAACAGTTGTTCAGCGTTACCAAAGTATTGAGGCGTGGGACGATACACCTATTTTAGAACAAAGTGGACTAGAAAAGCTCATGGATGTTATGGCCTTAGCAGGTGAGCTTGAAAAACGTGCCGATTATAGCATGATTGTCAATACAACCTTTGCCGAACAAGCAGTTCAAAATGTCCAAAAATAAAAACAAGAGCTTGGGAGAAAACTCCCAAGCTCTTTACGCTGCCTAACTTATTCTTTTAATTTGAATTG
>JAFXJE010000148.1 GCA_017532485.1 Peptococcaceae bacterium
GCCAATGAATATGGACAGCAAAGAAGTGGAAAACTTGGTTTTGGCATTGCCAAAAATCAGTGAACAGTTGACTGGCAAAGACATTAAAAAAGTAGTTGTTATTCCAAATAAATTAGTAAATATTGTAGTAGGCTAAGATAAGAAGGAGCTGGGCGAAAAATCCCAGCTCCTTTTGTAATTTGTTGGAAAATCATGCTTAACAAAAGAAAATTAGTATGTTATACTGGAAAAAAATTACTTTTGTTGATATTGGCGCAGCTTTCTGGCGAGAAAGGGTGGAAAAAATGAAACTGGGGCGTTGGTGGAAAATTTTGCTGCTGCTTAGTGTTTTTTTATTGTTGGCAGCACCAGTAATGGCAGAGGAAAATAAGCAAATAAGTATTCAGCTTAATGGTAAACCTTTAGCCTTGACAGATACTACTCCTCTGCTGGTGGAAGGCAGGGTATTTGTGCCTTTTCGAGCAGTTTTTGAGGGCTTGGAAGCTGCAGTAAGCTATGATGCTGAAAAAAAACAAATAACAGCAAGTCGTGGAGATAGAAACTTAATTATGACTATAGGCAATCCGACAATCAAATTGCATCTAAATGGTGTAGATGCTGTGGTTAATTCAGATGCCCCATCTTTTATTTATAATGGCAGGACTTATGTGCCGGTGCGCTTTGCAGCTCAAGCCTTAGATTGTCAAGTAGGCTGGGATGCAGCAAGAGAGGTAGTAATCATTTTAGATAAAGCACAGTTGGCAGCAACAACAGGTGAATATCAGCTGATAGACGAATTGCAAATTTATAATCAGAAAATTGCACAAAAAAATCGAGCTTTAGAGGGTAATTTTACTTTACAGTTGGCTGATAGAGTTAATCCATTAAAAATAGTAAAATTTAATTTAAAAGGCGTAACCAATAGTCATAGAGAAGATATAAAAATATCTGTGGAGCCTGATACTATGTCTTTGGCACATGATTTGTTAAAAGAATACGGGACAATAACCAGCCAAGGCGAAAAACTGCTGCAAACGATGGAAGATTTAGAGCTGAATTTGCGCGTCGATAAAGAAAGTGGAGAAATATATCTAAAATCAGAAATTTTGGCTTTGCTGGACGACAAGGAAATAGATAGTTGGTATAAAATAAGTGGGCTGGAATTAACTGATATATTATTGGCAAACCAAGAAGCAAAAATATCAGAAATAATAGATGCTTTGTTAAAGAACATTTCTTTAACGGATAGTGTTGCTGCTGCGAGTTTATTGGATAGTGTAGATATGCTGCGAGAGGCTTATAGTGACGAAAAATTTGTGCGGCAAGATAATTGTTATGTCAGTGAGTTCTCAGATGTGGAGAATGGTGTTTCTTTAGCTCTAAAGACAACTTTGGCAGTGAATAATCAACAGATTGAAGGTTATACAAGTGAAATGACAATTACAGATGAAAAATCTTTTTGTGAATATTTGGAACGGCAAGGTGAGGATTTTTTTATGTTAGAAGTAGATTTGAAAAATGAAAAAATTAGAACAAAACTGCAAGGGCGAATAGAGTACAAGGACACAACAGAAGCACCCGCAGAAATACCACAAAAATATACAGCAGCAGAATATTTTATTTTGAATTAAGAAAAGTATTGAAAAATAAAGAAAAAGCAGATAAAATTAAATTAGGAGAAGTGTAAGTAAAATTAAGATAATATTAACTTTAAGGTTTGGTGGAAAGGAGGAATTATTATGATTAATGGGGTAAGTGGTTATTCCCAAAATTACTTAGAAATGTTATATAAATACCACCAAGCTATAGGTACTAATGGTTTAAATTCCACAGCGACAAGTGCTTTGGGTAGTACTGGCAGAGTATCTGCGATTAATGGGGTAGCGAGAACAAGTAATGCTTTTAATAATTATTCTTCCAATCTGACTTTAAATGCGACTACAAAGCAGTTTTTATCTCGTTATACTTCAACTTATCAGAATTTAGCAAGTGCGGCAAAGACTTTGCGTGCAGATAATTTCCAAGGTGTTTGGAATAAGACTGAAGGTTATAGTGCAGATGAGCAATTATTGACAGTCCAAAATCATTATAATTCCAAAAAGAGTGGTGCTTATGATGTTAATGTGCGGCAGTTGGCTCAAGTTCAAAAAAATGAATCTTTAGCCTTAGAAAGCAAAGCTGAGAGTACAGCAGCTTCTGGCGTTTTGGAATTACAAGTTGGGGCAAGAAAAGTTAATTTGGATATCAATACTGAGGGCAAAACAAATGAGCAGCTTTTGGCTGAAATAGCCGGAAAAATTAATGGTAATCGGATGGGTGTACAAGCCGATATTGTTAAAAAAGACGGCAAATCTGTTTTGACTATTACTGGTAACCAGACTGGTATGCAGCATGAGTTTGCTGTCAAAGGTCAACTGGCAGAAGAGTTAGGGTTGAATAAAGTAACTCAGGCAGCTCAAGATTCGCTTGTTGATGTGACAGATAAAGCAACAGGTAAGATGGAAACTTTGATGGAGTCTGATAATGTTGTCACCTTAGATAGTTATCGCACTTCTTTGGAGTTGAAACAAACAGGTAAAACAGAAATTAATTTCGGCGTCGATAAAGATGAATTAGTGTCTAAAGTTCAAGATATGGTTGACATTTATAATGGTGCCGTTAAGTTGTTAAACGATAATTATGAGTCGGGCACAGGTGTTGGTCAACAATTAAGAAATCTGTTGTTACCACCTATTTCCGAGAAAAGTATGGATATAGTAGGTTTAACTTACAACAAAGATGGTACTTTAGCTTTGGACAGCGATAAGCTGGTAAAAGCTTATGAAGAAAATGGTGAGCAGGTTAAACAACTGTTAGGTGGTAAATATAGTATCGCTGACGGTATTGGCGATAAAGCCGCGACGGCGTTGAAGCAAAGTTCGCATACTCTGACCAATAAAGGTGGTGTAGTTGCTGGAGGCAGCAACTATAACAAAGAAGATATCTTTGACATGGAATGGATTGCGAAAAACGGTAGAATGGGTGCTTATCGTTTGAAAAATTATAACTATATCGGCTTTTTAATGGACAGACTAATCTAACAAAAAAGGTCGGGACTTAGTCCCGACCTTTTTAAACAAGCATGAATAAAAAAGATTCTTTTGATAAAGTAGGTGTTTAGCTATGATTCATATGCCACGTTTAGTGGTAGGTGCAGTACAAGGACGTTCGGGGAAAACAACTTTTACCTTGGGACTGTTGAAAGCATTGAGAGACAAGGGCTATCAAGTACAGCCTTTTAAAAAAGGACCTGACTATATTGACCCAAGCTGGATGACTTTTGCCAGTGGCAGAGAATGTCGAAATTTAGATGCTTTTATGATGAGTAAAGAACAAATCAGAACTACCTTTCAAACTCATTCTTTAGGTAAGGATATTAGTGTTGTAGAAGGTGCGATGGGGCTTTTTGATGGTTTGGATGTCGAGGGGAGCAACAGCACAGCTGAACTGGCACATATTATTCAAGCACCGGTAATTCTAGTGGTAAACTGCACACGAATAACTCGCAGTGTAGCTGCTTTGATTAATGGTGTAACTGGTTTTGATTCGAGAATTACTATCGGTGGTGTTGTGCTTAATAATGTAGCTCGGCCAAGACACCAAAATATTATGACGGAGTCAATAAAAAAATATTGTAATGTGCCTGTAATTGGGATGTTGCCAAAATCAAAAAATATTGAAATTCCTGATCGCCATTTAGGTTTAATTCCAGCGGGTGAGCAGGATATGCTTCTAGAAAGAGTTGATAATCTAGGGCGGTTGGTCAGTGAAAATATTGATTTAGATTTACTGCTCAAAATTGCAGGACAAGCAGTGGATTTACCGGAAATTGAAAAGAAACCCTTGATTATTAATAGTGAGCCGAAACCAAAAATCGGGGTTATCAAAGATAGGGCGTTTAGTTTTTATTATCCGGAAAATTTAGAAGCGCTGACAGGAGAAGGTGCAGAATTGGTGGAAATCAATTCGATGACAACAGAAAATTTGCCTGAGGTAGATGCTCTTTATATTGGTGGTGGTTTTCCAGAAATGATGCCGGAAGAAATTTCTGGCAATGTAGCTTTGCGCCAAGAGATTTTAAATGCTGCGCAGGCTGGCATGCCTATTTATGCTGAGTGTGGTGGTCTGATGTATTTAACAAAGGCGATTGTGACCGAAAATGCAGAATACCCTATGGTAGGTGTTTTTGACTGTAAGGTGCAGATGGAAAAGAAACCACAGGGTCATGGTTATGCCATTCAAGAGGTTTTAGCTGGTAATCCTTTTTATCCAGAAGGATTTGTGTTGAAGGGACACGAATTTCATCATTCCAGCATTATTGAATTGTCAGAACAGCAGCAGTTTGGGTTTTTAACACAGAGGGGCAAAGGAATAGCAGATGGTAAAGATGCCTTGGTTTATAAAAATGTTTTAGCTACTTATCATCATCTGCATGCATCTTCCGTAGAGCTGTGGGCTGAACAGTTAGTGAAAAAAGCCAAGGTATATCAAGAAAATAAGTTAAAGAAAAATTAATAAATTTTTTTTATGAAATGAGTTATAAAAATCTCAACAAGATTTCATTGGATTTTGTGAAAAAAATATTGCAAAAATCAGAAGAATATGTAATGATAGAAGTGTGTTTGATATTCAATATGTTTTCATATTGATGATGAGAGTTTTGTTGACAA
>JAFXJE010000149.1 GCA_017532485.1 Peptococcaceae bacterium
AGTTTAGGGCAATTACCCTAAACTCTTTTCTTTATATTTTAGAAAGATAGTCTTTCTAGTGATTACATTACAGCTAAACCTAAAGGAATGATTACAGCTGCCATTACGATAGTCATGAAGATAATCATGATAGCACCGGCAATGTAAGCAGATTTTGTAGTAGTGAAGTCATGCGCATGAATCACCGCACCGTTTACAGAACCAGCTGGTGTTAACAGACCGATTACACCGTAGATAGTGATAACCATTAAAGCTACTTGTAAGTTAAATTGTACTTGAGCAGCCATTGTCATAGCAATAGTCATCATAGTAATAGTAACAGCTACGTTGTTTGCAAAGTTTGTTAAAATAAAGGTAATGAAACCTAAAGCTAACAAGAATGCATAGCTTGGTAAACCGAACAATGGAGCCAATAATTGACCTACCATAGGAGTAATACCAGCTTGAGCACTAGTGATTTGGTTAGCAACTACCATTGCGGAAGCTACTACTAAAATCAAATCCCAATAGAAGTAAGCAGGAGCAGTCTTTTTATTTAAGATTGGTTCGCCGTCAACTTTCAGTACCATAGCTACAGCAATGATACCAACTACCCAACCATAAACACCGATGTTTTTCAATACTAAACGGAAACCTTCGTTGCCACCAGCAAAACTGATAATGATACAACCAATAACATTAACTAAAGTAATAGCCATAACAGCTTTTTGTTTTGGTGTCATTGGAGCAGCTTCTTTTTGGAATTGAGTAATATCAATATCTTTTAAGTTATTTACTTTACAGCCAGGAGTAATCATCATGATTAACATCCAACCTACACAAGTAACAGCAATAGCTACTACCTCAGTAATAATCCAACCAGCCATATTGATTTGGATACCAGCTTTAGTAGCCATACCTACAGTCATTAAGCACCAGCCGCGGAATGGGAACAAGGAGAATGCTACGGAGCAAATTACGAAGAAGCCCATTAATACCATTGCTGGATATAAGTCACCTTTTTTGTAACCAGCTTGTTCAAAAATGGATTTGTAGATAACAATCATAATCAAAGCGATTAAAGTTTGGTTTACTAAGATAGAAGCCAAAGCAGGAACGATGATAATAAATGCTGTTAATAACCAAGGTTTACCTTGAGTAAATTTAGCACCTAATAATTTATTGGATAACCATTCAGTTAATTTACTGTCTTGCAGCATACCAACAAAGAACATACCTAATAACATTAACATTACAGAGTCGTTACCGAAAGCAGCAGCCAAAGCTTGACCTGCGTTACCAAAGTCGGTAACACCTAAAGCAACTAAACCCAATAAAGAAGTCCAGCATAAGTTGTCAGCGTCTACGGACCAACCATAAATTAAACCAATGAAAATACCGATAATTGCCATACCATAAGGTGTGATTGTACCAATCGGTGGAATAAATCTAAATAAGAACATTAAAGCAAGTACAACTGCTAAGTGCACATACTTCATATTAAAGCCGTCTTTAGCTTTTTCAGACATAATAGAAACCCCCTAATAAATAACAATATAAATTCTTTTGAAAATTAATTGAATTAAAAATAATAACGACCAAACAAATCGGATATTAAAAAAATTTATCTGCCATAGCCTCCCCTCTGATTAGAACTATCCGATTACAGCTTATAGGAATAATATATATTATTTATGGAAATTTGTCTATCAATAAAAAATAACTAAAAATTTGCATTGTTGTAAATTTATTTTACAATAAACTTGAAGATAATAATAAAAAACCTTATAATAATGGGGTAAAGACAAGCGTAATTGGAGGAAAAAATTATGAATA
>JAFXJE010000013.1 GCA_017532485.1 Peptococcaceae bacterium
CCTTCTATTTTTCCTGCTTTACATAGATAGGTTACTCTTCTTTCACTCACATTCCAGAGTTTTGCTGCATCTTTTGCATTCATCATATCCGTCACAACTACTACCCCCCTACACATTTTATGAATATATTATACCCATATATCAGTAGCTTATCAATATCATTCGGAATAAAATCAAAATCTAATTGACATTATTCCGAAAAACATCAATTTTCCCTCTACATCTTACTCCAACTTCTTAAACTCTCTTTGCAAACGACGAATTATTTTCTTTTCGAGGCGAGAGATGTAGGACTGGGAGATGCCGAGGAGGTCGGCTACTTCTTTTTGGGTACGTTCTTCGTGACCGAGAAGTCCAAAACGCATTTCTACTATTGTTTTTTCACGCGAGTTTAATTTGCTCATGGCTGTTTGCAGTAAAGATTTATCTATATCTGTCTCTATCTTTTGATAAATAACATCTTCATCTGTACCCATTACATCTGATAATAAAAGTTCATTACCGTCCCAGTCTATATTCAAAGGTTCATCTAAACTCACTTCATATTTCATCCTACTTGTACGACGCAGCTGCATCAAAATTTCATTTTCAATGCATCGCGAGGCATAGGTTGCCAATTTGATTTTTTTCGTTCCATCAAATGTATTGACTGCTTTAATCAAACCGATTGTCCCAATCGAGATTAAATCTTCGGTAGGAATACCTGTATTATCAAATTTCCGAGCAATATAAACTACCAGTCGCAAATTATGCTCAATCAATCTGCTGCGTATTTCTTTATCATTGTCTTGATTGAGCTGCTCAATCAGAGAACTTTCTTCTTCGGCACTTAACGGTAAGGGTAATGTTTCACTACTCCCTATATAATAAACTCCCTCTTGAAGATTTGCTTTTTGCCAAAACAGCATCCAGCATAATTTCATTTTTGCTTGTAATATTCCCATAATACACACTCCATCCTTAAAGTAATTTTGCTTGAGCTAATCCCTGATAATGATTTTGGAGAGAAAAGCGTTGTTTCGTCAAAGCTACAATTACTTCATGATGGATAATGCGGTGATTATCATCTTCGATGACTAGCCAATCAGGTTTAAATCCTAAAAGGATACCTTGCTGACCAATCGTTTGATAAGGAATTAATCTCATTTTTGAGCTTAAAGCAGTAGTTGCTCCAGCTAAAAATAATTCATCGGCTGAGGCATTAGCTTGTAAGGCATGAACAATCTCTTCCGGTAATAAATGCCATAGGCACCAATCCTCCACTAAAACCACAGGGTTGGTGCTTAAAGGCTCAATCAAGTTGTTGCCAGTATCAATCAAAGCTGTTACGGTTTTTTCTTTTTCTTCCAACCCTACTGTTAATTGCACTAGCCATTCTCCCTGCTGTAAGTCCTTTGATAAATTTTGATAAAGCAAATGACTAAATATTCCGACAAGAATAATCGCTAAAAACAACCACATATAACGAAAGTCTACAACAGGCAAGGCTATGCCATTCCAAGTTTGGATAATTTTTTGTCCAAATGAATACATCAATGCGATTGTTGTCCCTGCGGTCAGAAAAGAAACAGCATAAAAGCAAGCCACACATTTGAGATATGTATATCTATTTTTAGGTGGATAAGCAATAGCTGTCATCAATAAGGAACAAATAAGTTTGCCCCACCAACTGCTTAAAGTTTGCAGCTCCGGTAAAAAAATACAAACTGCATAAATTCCACCCAAAAGAGCGGCAAGGCTCAACCTTGACCAAGCAGATTTTTCTTTAGTCAACTTACCTGTCAAAGCAAGCACAAAAAAATCTAAACAAACATTTAGCAAAAAATACTCATCTACATAAATGGTCATCTTTTTGCCTCCAAGGTCATTTTGCTTTTTGTCTTTATGTTTATTATAGCTAATGCAAATTTAGAAAGGTGTCGGAATGTGACAGCCACAAAAAAATAAAAAGTCGGGACTTTTTTGTCCCGACTTTTCATCATTGTTTTTTTAATTACATAATAGCTTGGTTGAAGCCACTTTCAGCACTTTCGCCTACTGGTTTACCTTCTGCATCACCAGCTACGCCATAGAAGAATGGGAAGTTTTCGGTTACATATAAGTAAACTAAGAATGCGAAGCAGAAACCACCAACTGTTGTGAAGATTTCTAAGAAAGATGGGAAGTAGCCGCCACCTAAGTGTGCTGCCATACCTGTAAATACTACGTTTAATCTTGTTAATACTAAACCTGCCATACCGGAAATACCAAATGTTAATAAACCACCTTTTGTTTTACCGAATGGAGTTAAGTGAATTACGATTGGCACTACTGTTAACAATAACATTTCTAATAAGAACATGTTACCTGTCATATTGAATGCAAATACATTACCTACTTGACCACGTACTACGATATCTGCACATTTTGCTACGAAGTAGATAGCCATTAATACTGCAGAAATTCTGCTCAAGCTGTATAACATATCTGTATCAACTTTCATTTTGTATCTTGCACTTGTCCAAATGTATTCTACGATTGCTACGCAAGGACCAATGAAGAAGGAAGAAAATACGAATAACCATGGCATCATTTGAGAAGCCCAGATTGCATCTAATTTAGCTGGCATTGCTAAGTACAATGCACCTAAAGATGCTTGGTGACCCAATGGTACTGTACATGCTGCGATAAATACGATTGGCATGATACTTTGCATTTTTTGTTGTACTTTTGGTGCAACTTTTTCTGTTACTACTTCTACTAATTCGATTACTTGTAATACCAAGTATGCTACGATACACATGTAAACTTCAAACATTGGAGAGTGTAAGTTTGGAGATACGAATGGTCTCCAGAAGTTATCCCAACGACCGATTTCGATAATCAGGATTAACAATACTAATACATAACCAATGAAGGACATTAATAAGCATCTTCTTGCTAATGGTTCATATTTGTGTGCATGGAAGATATGACTGATAATTGCCATACTAAAACCTGCACCTGCTAACGCGATTACGTTCATGTCAGCACCAATCCATGCACCCCATGGATATGCGTCATTTAAATCTGTTACCGCACCTAAACCTACATAATATCTATACAGATACATCACCAAGGTAACTGCAAAAATTGCGAACATTGCAATTCTGATTGGTGTAATTTTAAAACTCCATCTTTTTCCAGACATTAGACTAACCCCCTTTGATTACTTCTCGTCATGATGACCGTGTTCAGCCTCATGTACTTTATGACGACGACTGGTGTACATGCTGATACCAGCCCAAGCTGTTGCCCCAACTGCGAAGATTGGCAGTGTGAAGCGTGTGAATTCGTGGATGTTGCCTGGAACGGATTGTTCTGGCAAGTTGGTTGGAAATCCTAATTCACCAAATGGTACGTCAGAGATATATAACCAGCTGGTACCACCAACTTCTTTTTCACCATATACATGATTTACATATTTGCTGTCGCTGCTGATAATTTCATGCGCTTTTGCTAATAATTCATCACGGTTACCAAACATTAAAGCATCGGTAGGACATACGCTTGCACAAGCTGGTGCTTCACCGTCTGCTAATTTAGAGCTGCAGAATTGACATTTCATTACAGATGGCATTACTTTTTCCCATTCGTATTTTGGTACATCGAATGGACATGCAATCATGCAGTAACGGCAACCTACGCACAATTCAGGATTGTATTGTACTGCACCTTCATTTGTTTGATGGAAAGAATGAGAGAAGCATACAGACAAGCAAGCTGGGTCTAAGCAGTGCATACATTGACGTTTTACGAAACGCCATACTTCTTTACCGTCTTTTTCAACTAATTTATGGTCTACTGTTGTCCATGTATTACTATCCAGTTCTACATCAACACCATGCGCATTTTGAAATTCTTCTGTTTGCGGATGTTGGAAAGATTGGTTATTCCACATTTTACAAGCTACTGTACAGCTACCGCAGCCAACGCATTTAGTTAAGTCTACTAATACGCCTTTTTGATTTGTTACAACACTATTAGCCATGATTTATTCCCTCCCCTTTCTTATACATCTTTTCTAACCAAATGACTGGATCTGTCAACATATGTTGTATGACACAGTTCATGCGCCAAGTGGCTTAATGGTTTTTCCAAGAATTCGTTATAAATATCAGTAATCATTGGGTTTTCATGACTTAAACGCAGATACAGATCTTGTCCACCTTTTTCATTGGTATCACCGATTTGACCTGCTTTATCATGTTCGTATACAGTAGCTGTTCTAGCTTCACGAACCCAATCTTGAGGAGGTACTGCAGTTTTTGGTTGACCGCCGCCAGCGATACAACCACCAGGGCAAGCCATTACTTCTAAGAAGTGGAAGTCAGCTTTGCCGGATTTGATTTCTTCGCATAATTGACGAGCATTTGCTAAACCGGAAGCAACTACAACTTTTACTTCGCCTACGCCAGGAACGTTAACACTTGCACGTTTGATACCTTCCAAACCACGAACTGGTTGTAAATCATATAAACCTGCTGGTGGGTTGTTGCCTGTAATCAATTTGTAAGCACTACGAACAGCAGCTTCCATAACACCACCAGTGTTACCGAAGATTAAGCCAGCTGTAGAACCGATTTGGTCGTATTTGCCTTCTTCATAATTTGCAAAATTGTCTGCATCTGGTAAGAATTTACGAATCATTTTAGCTAATTCGCGTACGCTTAATACATAGTCCATATCGTTGATGGTATCGTCATTATAATAATGACCAGCACCACCTTGTAAACCATGGAATTGTTCTCTGCTGATTTCGAATTTCTTAGCAACGCAAGGCATAATTGCTACGTTCACAATTTTCTTAGGATCTTTGCCTAATTTTTCTGCATTATAGGTTTTTAAAGTAGAACCATGCATCATCATTGGAGAACGTGCAGAAGATAAGTTTGGAATTAATTCTGGGTAGTAGTATTCTACGAATTTAACCCAACCAGGGCAGCAAGATGTCAATTGTGGTAATACACCACCATGACTTACTCTTTCTACTAATTCAGAACCTTCTTCCATGATAGTTAAGTCAGCACTGAAGTTAGTGTCAACAACCATGTCGAAGCCTAATTTTCTTAAAGCTGTTACCATTTGGCCTTCAGCCCATGCACCTGCACCCATGCCAAACTCTTCACCAATACCTACACGAGTAGCTGGAGATGTTTGTACAACAACATAAGTGTCAGGGTCTTGAATTGCGTTCCATACTTTTTCAATGTCATCACGTTCGGAAATTGCACCAGTTGGACACCACAATGCACATTGACCACAATGTACACAAATAAATTCATCTAATACAGGCAATTCATAGTAACCAAATACGCTTTGTACTTTTTCGCAGGCTTCCAGACATTGACCGCATAAGATACATTTTTCGTCATTTCTCACCAAAGATACATTTTCCGGAGCAAGAGGCACACGGCCTTTTACTTTTACCGGCATTGCACTGGCATTACGATACTGATTAGGTAACCAACCTGTACCGCTTGGATCGCTGACAGGAGAACAACCGGTCATGGTTGCTGCTGCACCAACAAGACCTGTCCCTGCCATAACACTGAGAAAACGACGTCTGCTCATGCCTTTGTTTTCTGTTTGTTCGTGTTTTTCCATTTTTTTCACCTCAACGAATTTAAATATAATTAAAAAAACAATTAAAAATGAATTTAGATATAAATGAGAAACAAGCAAATTTGCCCATTCCTATTCACCTTCATTTTACGGTTATTTACTGATTTTAGCAATATATTTTTTTTGTGAAAAAAATAACAATGTTATAAAATCATGCTATTTTCCTATTTTTAAATTTTCTTTTTCCACAAAATATTTGTTTGCTTCCATCAACAACTCTTTAATATGTGGGTCACATATTTTATAAATAACCTGCTTACCTATTTTCGTTCCCTGAACAATTTTGAAGTTTCGCAAAACCCGTAATTGATGGGATACTGCCGACTGACTGCTGCCTACTAACACGCTCAAATCACAGACGCATAACTCCTGCTGCAGAAGATAATACAAGATTTTCACGCGACTGCTGTCACCTAAAACTTTAAATAAATCAGCAATATCTTGACTATCTTCATCGGAAATTTTTTTATCTTCCAATTCTTGCAGCAACACATCATGCACACAAAATTCCTCACAGTGTAGACTTTCTGTCAAATTTTCCCTATTCATTTAATTCCCTCACTTCATTTCAATATTTGTGAACATTTTTGCAATTCAAATGGTCATGAATAGAAAAAATCACTCTGATAAAATACCTTTATTCTTTTCTCCGTAACATCACAGCATTAACGCTTTTCCGCTGTGGTGATTTTTCAAATAATGCTTTTTCTGTTTTGCCAGGTCTGCCCAAAGCAATAATACCATAAAGGTCTAATTTTTCACCCAACTGGAACATACTGCGTAAATCTACGCGATCAAAACTACCAACACAGTGGGTAACGTAACCTCTTCTTTGAGCCTCCAAGCTCATATAACCCCAAGCACAGCCTGAGTCAAACATTGCCCAGTAATTATACAGACCATTATGCTCATCTTCCAAATACCCAGCCAGTAAAATCAACACTGGTGCATCAAAAATCCATTCTTTTTCAGCTGGCAGCATATACTCTGCCAACCATTCCTTTTCAGCCTGCTCTGTTACTACATAAAAACGCCAAGGCTGACCATTATAGGCTGATGGTGCCAAGGTACCTGCCAGTAAAATTTCTTCCAAATCTTTAGCGTCTACAGGTTCAGAAGAAAATACTGTTGTTGAATGACGTTCTTTAATTTCCGGCATAATATCTGCCTCTAATTTTCTTTTCATTTCTCACCCATCCTTTTTCTCAAAACATCTTTTTCATCAGAACCATTATACTTGATTTTACGTCATAGATAAACATTTTTAAGAAAAAAGATTTGACAAAATAATGGAATTTTTCCCTCTTCGCCAATTTACTTTATCCCTAAAACATTGTAAGATAGTAGGCAATAATATTATCATTTTACTAAGGAGGCTGGCTGTTTTGCGCAAATTTTTTGCTGATTTTATCCATGACCGTACATTCTTTAGCACATTAATTATGCTGGCTCTGCCTATTGTCCTGCAAAATTTAATTTCTTCATCGTTGAACTTGGTTGATACTATCATGATTGGCCGCGTAGGTACTATCGAATTAGCAGCCGTCGGAGTCGCTGCCCAATTTTTCTTTTTCCATACAGTGCTCTTGGTAGGTATTGGCAGTGGTTATTGTATTTTCATCGCCCAAGCTTGGGGCAAACGAGATAGAGCTACTATCAAAAAATACTTGGGACTGGCTCTAGTTCTTTCTTTGCTGGTAAGCCTGCTCTTTACTATTGTTGGTTTCTGGAAAGCCGAAGAAATTATTGCTCTTTTTAATGATGACCCAGAAGTAGTTCGCTTGGGAGGCATTTATATTCGCACCTTAGCAATTAGTACAATCTGCACAGCACTTACCTATACTTTTGGCTATGCCTCACGCAGTATTGAAAATGCTTTCTTACCTATGATTGGCAGCAGTATTGCTCTCGCTTTAAATACTTTTTTAAATTACGTTTTAATTTTCGGTAAATTTGGGATGCCTGCTTTGGGCGTAGAAGGTGCTGCTATTGCTACCTTAATTGCTCGTGTAATAGAAGCTGGCATCATCATCGGTTATATTTATCTTAAAGGCTCACCATTAGCTGCTAAATTACATGAATTTGATTTCAGTTTTGCCTTCTTCAAACAAGATTTGCGAACTATTACTCCCGTCGTCTTAAACGAACTTTGCTGGGGTCTGGCTGTAGTTGTTTATACTGCTGCTTACGGCAGAATTGATACCGATGCTTTGGCTAGTATGCAGGTAGTTACAACTATTCAAAACCTCTTTATTATTTTAGGTTTTGGTTTATCCGGTTCTACAGCTACTATGGTTGGCAATAACATCGGGCGAGGCAGAAAAGAGCTAGCTAAGACTTATGCTTATCGTTCCCTGATTATCTGCTTAATCATTGGCATTATTTTAGCTGTCACACTCTTTATTTTCGCTCCAATGTTCTTGAAACTGTTTGATTTAGACTCGCCAAAAGTAATTGCTGACGCCGTTATTTTGCTGAAAATTTTAGCATTTATTATTCCATTAAAATTGCTTAATATGACCATCATTATGGGTGTCTTGCGTGCCGGTGGTGATGTTGTCTATTCGCTGCTGGCAGAAAGCTGTGTTATGTGGTTTGTCGGTGTTCCTTTAGCTTTTATCGGTGCTGTAGTATGGCAATTACCAGTACATCTCGTCTTTGCTCTAGTAGCTATGGAAGATATCGTCAAAATTTTTTGTTGTGCCGGTCGCGTTATTTCCGGCAAATGGGTGCACACAATGGTCTAGAATATCCATTCAACAACAACTCCCCTATACCCGACAAAAATATCGGGCATAGGGGAGCTTTTTTTAGCGTTTTAATACTTCGTGAATTAAACGCTGCAATTCCAAAATATCCATTTTATCAGGATGATTAGCTGCATAGTCAGCATTATCCAATTGTGCTTGAATAGCTGGTGGATTATCTAAAGAAGCTGCTACTTTTTCTTTGCAGAGAGCTAATTGCTCAGCCTCCATTTTCCCAGAGCAAACAAAATGACCTAAAATTTGATTACGGTCTGCCAGCAAGCGTTCAATTTTTTCCACTTGTTGCTGACCTACTTCGCTATCAGGGTTCACCCCCATGGTTCCAAACAAGACAATTTTTTTATCGTGAATGTTATCCCACAGCTTTTTAGTAGCTTTATCACATCCGCCTTTTTTTATCCAATAACCAAGACATAAAGTATCATAAGCATCTAAGTCAATTTTGTCTTTTACTGTATAGATTGGCACTAATTCATCAAGCTGACGATAAACTCCATCAGCTAAAAGTTTAGTATTTCCTGTCATACTGGAATAAATAATTGCACATTTCATTTTCTAAAATTCCCCTTTTCCTGCATAATGACCACAATATACCCACTGTCTGATTTGTAAAGCTAAAGCTGCAATCAAATTTCCTAATTCCTGCCATACTTGTGCCTCAGGCTGTGCTAGTTCATGCCCTTCTAAATAAGCTTCGATAAATTCCATACGTTCTGTTTGGTCAGCTGACATTTTTATAATATAACGCACATTTTGCATTACATCTGCCAAATGACCAGCTGATAAATTATATTGAGCTCTGAAAAATTCCTCGACAGCTTTTGCTTCTGCTGATTGTAAATCCAAATAATTGCCTTCTACTTCTGCCATCACTTCTTCTAATGTTGGCAAATAATAATCGTAACCTTCCAATACTTCAATAGGTTGGTCTAAAAGCAACTCATCCCAATAAACCATCTCTTCATCAATAACTAAATTTGCCTTACCCATAGCAGCTAATTGACAACATTTAGTCAAAACTTCTTCCGAGATAGCTTGTTCATTCCCGATATGCAGCCATACCTTCTGTAATTGTGCTAAAGGATAGCTCCCGTAAATAGAAGCTAAACCTGCCATTAAGTTAAAGACCATATCTCTTTGTTCAGCTGCTTCAATCCATTGTTGCTGCTCCAATTGCACAAAATCCAACTGCAATTCCACTGGCATTACGGAGCACAATTCATCATTATCCTCATCTTCTTCATCACCATAAATAAAGTAATAAACAAAGCCTTGATTTTGATAAACAGCCCAATCTTCCATAGCTTGCTGACTAATCGGTTGTTCATCGGCAATAACCATAGTCCACAGTTGATAATAATCATCCAAAACCATGCATTGTAAAAATTCACCGAACTTACGGCGAATTTCCTCTGCCAGCGCTGCTGCCATTTCCTCAGGTGGTAATTTTTCATCTACATTGTAGCCACCATGCTCAATTAATTCCAACATATCATCTTGGCAAAGCAGCTCTAAGCAATCTTGCAAATGCACACTTTCTTCATCCGCCGCATTTGCTTTTACTTTTTCTTTTAGTTCAGCCAACTCTTCGCATTCACCGTTAATAAAATCTTGCCAATTACCAAACATGTCCTGCCATTGCTCATCGGAAATATCTCCAAACTGTACTTCTTGTGGGTGACAATGACCACAGCTGCAATGTTCACCATGTTCGTGTTGATGTTCATGATTATGCATATTGTTTCCCCTTCCAAAATAATTTTCTCTACCACTCATTTTATTTTCTTTTTTCTCTTTTGTCACTATTCTTTTTTATAAATCAATGTTATACTTTACCATATAATTGCATAAACATGAGAGGAGGGGCTCCATGCGTTATATTTCTTTAGATTTAGTCGAACCGGGTACACCTGTGGCGCGAACTATTTTTGATGAGCAATTTCGTGTTTTAGTTGGTGTCGGGACACCTTTAACGGAAATTATTATTGAAAAACTGCGAGACAAAGGTTATGCCGGTGTCTATATTAATGACAAACTTTCCGAAGACATTATTATCCACGAGACTATTTCCACTGAATTAAAAAACAGAGGCGTTAAGTCTTTAAAAGAGCTTAATATTGATGCCAGTCTTGAAGTTGCCAAAAGAATTACCGAACAATTATTATCTTCCTCAGATATTAATTTAGACATTATTGATTTACGCAACTTCAATGATTATACCTACCATCATTCTGTCAATGTTTGCGTCTTATCTACTATTATTGGAATACGCCTTGGTTTATCTGAGGCTGACTTAATTGACCTCAGTATAGCTGCCCTGCTTCATGATTTAGGTAAATTATTCATTGTGCCGGAAATTTTAAATAAACCTGACAAATTAACTGACGAAGAATATGCTATTATTCGCCAGCACCCTATCGCTTCTTACGAGTACATTAAAGACCATTATGCTATTTCTTCAACTAGCAAGATAGCAACCTTATATCACCATGAAAATGAAGATGGCAGTGGTTATCCTGAAGGCAAAAAGGGAGACGAACTGCATATTTTCAGCAAAATCATCCATGTTGCCGATATTTATGATGCGCTGACTTCAACGCGGCCATATAAAAAAGCTTATGCTATTTCCGAAGTAGTCGAATACTTAATGGGTGGCTGTGATGTTCTCTTTAATCGAGAAATTGTAGAGGTCTTTTTGAAATCTGTCCCTCTTTATCCTAAGGGGACCATGGTCCGTCTTTCCGATAATCGTTCTGCTTTAATTGTTGCTAATAGTGACAACCCACTGCGACCTATTATCCGTTTTGAAGATGGTACCGATTTAAACCTAAATGAAGATTTATCTTGCCAAAACCTCACAATCAAGCCAGATGTTACTGTCATGCTTGATTTTGCAGAGGATATAGATTTAGACCCAACTATTCTGCGAACTATGCTCAATAAGCGTCCTCGCTTTGGTACGATTTTGGTTGTTGACCCGTCCTTAAATGATGCTGACAAGTTAGACCGTATTTTGGAACGACGTTTCAATTTAGTAATGGTTGAAAACTCGCACCAAGCTTTGACCTATTTGCGCCAAAATGATTTGCCGGATTTGATTATGATGGAAACTGATTTGCCTGACTGTTCTGGTATAGAAACAGCTAAAATTATTCGTCAGCAAGTCGAATCTAAATTGCCAATAATCTTTTTAAGCAGAAATGCTAATCGCGACACTGTTTTAAAGGCAAAAGAAATTAATGTTAAAGATTTTATTATTAAGCCTTTCCAACCCGCCTATATTCGGAAACAGATTGCCTTGGCTTTAGGCGTAGTTATTCAATAAAAAAACGCTGGAACTAAAATTCCAGCGTTTTTTATTTATTCTACGATACAGCCTGTTAATAAATAGTCGTCATGTTTAATTTTTGCCAAAAATTGTTCCAATTCTGCAATCAAAGCAATCGTATCCTGCAAGATTTGCTCTGTCATTTTTTCCGGACGCATCATAAAAACTAAATCGAAAGTAAAAGAACGCCGTTTTGGCAATGGCCCTGCCAAGGTTAAAATCGGTTTGATTGGCTGCTCTTTAGATTGTGTTCTAGCAATCAATTTACGCAACTCAGGTTTAATAATATCATTAACCGTTTTCTTCATTTTCTTTTCGATGGCATCATCCCATTCCTCTACTGTTGGAAAAATTTGATGCTGATATACTTCACACATTCTGGAGACTACAACTTGTCCACCTTTATTTTCGACTATTTCTACATTCAGTTTCTTTTCTTGAAAGACCTCAATAATCTGACTTTTTTCCATCATGACCATTTACCCCTTCTAGTACTTATTCCATATCTTTTTATTTTACCAGTTTTACTCTACTTCCGCCAGTCTTATCTTTGGTAACAATAATTTGAGCATCAATTTTTTCTTTTAATTCTGCTACATGTGAAATAATCCCAACTAACTTTTCACCCGTAGTCAGCTGTTGTAAAGTTTGAATAGCTTGATTGAGTGATTCTTCATCCAATGAACCAAATCCTTCATCAACAAACAAAGTATCTAATTGGATACCACCTGCCGAAGTTTGAATTTCATCAGATAAACCTAAGGCTAAAGCCAGCGATGCTTTAAAAGATTCACCACCAGAAAGGCTGCGCACACTGCGTTCACTGCCATTATAATGGTCAATTACATTTAATTCTAAGCCTGTCTTACTTCTGCCGTCTAACGCTTCTTGACGGCGCACCAACTCATACTGCCCACCGGTCATCATCATTAATCTTATATTGGCACGATTAATAATTCTGTCAAAATAGTTCATTTGAATATAGGTTTCCAAATTGATTTTATCTTTCTGGGCTACCGTCCCGTTGGCTGTATTGGCTAATGCTTTAACCCAGCCTAGTTTTTCCTGTTTGCGCAGCAATTCATCCTGTTGTTTAAGGATATAATCATAACTTTCTTGATTAGCATGGTAACGCAAGTTGATACTATCACGTTCCTCATTTAACTTAATCTGTTCTTCTAAAAGCAGTGTTTTTTCATTTTTTAAAGCCTGATAATCTATTTTTTCTCTTTCTGCCAATTGTTTGAGCAAGACGCCTTTGGCTGTCTTAGCCGCTTCCAGCTTAGCATTACAATCTTCGTAATTTTTCTTAGCCTCTGCCATTTCATCTTCAATATCTTTTTTCTGTTTTTCCAAACCACGAATGTGTTCCTCAGCTGCAGCTTTATCTGCATATTTTAAGCGGGCAGCTAGTTCCGCAATTTTTTCTCTTACAGCCGTTAAATCAGAGTCTTTGGCAGCTATATCTACAGCTAATTTTTGGATATTCTGACTGAGTTTTTCTTGTTTTCCCTCCAGTTCAGGTATTTCTTTTTCTAATTTTTGTTTTGTCTGCACAGCTTGACTTACGCGACGTAAATCTTGCTCCAAATTATTTAAATTTTGCTGTAATTCTGCTTGTTTTATTTTTAATTGTTCCGAAATAACCTTAGTATCATCTGTGCCCAACAGTTCTTGAGCTTGTTCCTGAATACGCTTAACAGCCTCATCATATTCAGCTTTTTTACCACTAGCTTGGGCATTATATTCTTGATAGTCCTTTTCTAATTCTGCTATTTTTTCTCTTTTATTTTCCAGTTCTTCCTTTGTCGGAGCATGAGGTGCTTTTTCTGCTGGTTTTGGATGTACTAAAGAACCACAAACCGGACAAGGTTTATCTTCCTCCAAATGTTCCGCCAACAAGCCTGCTTGCTCATCATAAAAAGCCTGTTCCATCGCCAGCTGTTCTTCTCGTCCTTTTTGGTAATTACCAAAAGCTGTTTTATATTTTTCGCTAATTCTACGATATTCTACCCCAAGATTACTGCAATCAGCAATCTTCTTATTCAACTTTTCCAATTGTTGCTGTTGATTTTTTAAATCTCTTTCCGTTGCTTGCAAACTTGTTTGTTGCACTTCTGCTTGGGCTACATCCTGAAGTGATTCTTTGTTTTTTCTGATTGCTTCAGCAGTTTTTTCCTGCATTTCCTTACTATCATCTAAATCTTTCTTCATCTTTTGCAAATCTTCATCAGCAAGCTTTTCTCTCTGTCGTAAATTTTGTCGCTCTGTATATTCGTCAAGCTTGCCTTTTTCCTGCTCAATAGTTGCTAGCAAATTATCTCTCTGCCCAGATTTTTGTTCGCTTTCTAGATAAACTGTTTTATAGCCAGCTAATAATGGCTCTTCTTTTTGTAAAATACGTTCTTGTTCTTCAAGGCTATTTTGGATTTTTTTCTCTTCTTCTTCTTTGCCCAACTGCTGATTCAAATTTGCCATTTTTTTATCAATTTCTTGCAGTTTTTGTTCCATATCATTTTTGAGAGCCTCATCTTTTGCCAGCACTTTTTCCATAATCTCTGCTATTTCCGACAAGGAAATAATTTCACCCATTTGCTTTATTTTATCCAAAGCTTCTTTTTCTTCGTCCATTTCAGCACAGGAAAAGCGTTGAATATATTGTCTGATATCATTATACAATTGGTCATAATTTGCTTTTAAGCTATTAGCTTCGTCTTTTAATCTATCTTGCAAATTTTTATAATTAACCGTATGAAAAATTTCCTGAAAAATCTTAATTCGTTCATCGGTGGTAGCTAATAATAATTTTAGAAAATCACTTTGAGCCAACATAGCTATTTGCATAAATTGCTTTTTATCTACCCCGATTAAGTCAATGACAGCTTTCGTTACTTCCGTGGAAGAAGTAATGGGTGTCCTGCCATCAGGGAAAATTAACTCGGCATTAGCTTTTTCCCTAGCCATACCACTACCTTTTTTGGCTGGTCTTTCATATTCAGGGTTACGCTTAATGTGATAAATTTTGCCCCGATACTGAAAATCCATCTCCACAAAAGTAGGTGTACTCGCATCTGCATATTTGCTGCGAAGCATATCTGTACC
>JAFXJE010000150.1 GCA_017532485.1 Peptococcaceae bacterium
GCGGTAGCCGTAACTTTAGAGGCTTTGGGTGCAGCTGTTATCGGCTGTAATTGCTCCGGTGGACCACAAGAATTGCAACAAGTTATTGCTGAGCTGGCAAAGGCGACAACCTTGCCTTTGATTGTGCAGCCTAATGCTGGTTTGCCGATTGTGGTTGACAATCAAGTGCAATATCCTTTAGGCGCAGAACAGTTTGCAGAGGCTATGCAGAACTTTATGGCGCATCAGGTAACTTTTATGGGTGGTTGTTGTGGGACTACGCCAGAACATATTCGGGCATTGAAGAAAATAGTCGCTGATTATCAGCCGGAAGAACGCAGCTTACCTTCATTGGGAAGATTGGCTTCAAGGGAAACAGTTATCGAAGTCGGTGGCAACAAATTGCCAAAGATAATTGGGGAACGTATTAACCCAACGGCTCGCAAAAAATTGGCACAAAGTTTGTTGGAGGGCGATTTATCCTTAATTCAGCAAGAGGCTGAGCAACAAATAGCTGCAGGTGCTCATTTACTGGATATTAATGTAGGGGCGCATGGTGTCGATGAAGCTCAAGTTATGGAGGATATTGTCGGCTTGCTTCAACAAGGTACAGCGATGGCATTATGCCTAGACTCGACTAATCCTGTTGTTTTAGAGAAAGGTCTGAAACATTATCATGGTAAAGCCTTAGTCAATTCTGTTAATGGTGAGCAAGCTGTTTTAGATAAAATTTTGCCACTAGTTAAACGTTATGGCGCCGGTGTAGTTGGTTTGACTTTGGATGAACATGGTATTCCAGAAACAGCAGAAGGTCGTTTTGCAATTGCGAAAAAAATTGTAGCTGAATGTGAAAAATATGGGATTGCCCGTCAAGATATTTATATAGATAGTTTAGTGATGACTGTAGGCAGTGACCCAGCTGCACCGATGATTACGCTGGAAACTATGGCGAAAGTTAAAGAGCTGGGTGTTAATCTATTATTGGGTGTAAGTAATGTTTCGCATGGTTTGCCTAATCGTCCAAAAATCAATGGTGCTTTTTTGGCGATGGCAATAGGTCAAGGTTTGGATATTGCTATTATTAATCCACTGGATGAATTGATGAACGGCAGTTGGCAAAGTGCTTCCTTACTTTGTGGTCGTGACGAACGCGCAGAAAATTATTTGGCGTGTAATACTGAGCAAATGCAGGCACCTCTCACAAATGCAACGCTTACACAAGAAATTAGTTTGCCAGCGGTAGCCCAAGCTGTAGTTAAAGGTAGTGCTAATATTGAAAAGTTAGTCCAATCTTTACTGGAGCAAGGTGTGGCACCATTGACGATTATTAATGAGGGCTTAATTATTGGTCTAAATGAAGTAGGTGAGCGTTATGAAAAAGGTATTTTCTTCTTGCCTCAATTAATGCTGAGTGCCGAAACTGCTCAAAGGGCTTTTAATTTATTAGAAAAGAATATGCCCGTTGGTTCAGGACATCAAAAAGGGAAAATGGTCATTGGAACTGTTAAGGGTGACATTCACGATATAGGAAAAAATATGGTGGCTGTTATGGTGAAAAACCATGGCTACCAAGTGATAGATTTAGGTAAAAATGTGCCTGCGGAAGATTTTATCGAAGCAGTTGTAACTCACCAAGCAGAATATTTAGGACTTAGTGCTTTGATGACAACTACTATGCAAGAAATACCAAATGTCATTGCTTTGCTGCGTCAGCGAGCACCACAGACCAAAGTAATTGTCGGTGGAGCAGTTATTACTGAAGAATTCGCTCGCGAAGTTGGTGCTGATGGTTATGGCAAAGACGCTATTCAAACCGTTAAATTGATGGAAAAATTGAGAGAAGGTATGGCAGATGCTCCGTGAAAGATTAGAAAATAAGCAATTTGTAATTACAATGGAAGTAGATCCACCACGAGGTGCCAATCCATGGCCTGTTTATGAAAAAATTAAACAAGTTGCTCCTTTCTTAACGGCGGCTAATATTGCGGATTGTCCTACGGCGAAAATGCGCATGAGTCCTATTGCGTTAGCACATCTGATTCAGGGACAATTGGATTTGGAAACTATTTTCCACTTGACTTGTCGAGATAGAAATATTCTTGGACTTCAAGCAGAATTGCTTGGCGCGTGGGCGATGGGTGTTAAAAATATTTTGACTGTAACTGGGGATCACCCTAATTTGGGTGACCATCCTACAGCTGCTGCCGTCTATGATGTCGATTCCAGTGGTTTGGCTAAAATTGCAGCTTCATTGAATTCGGGGCATGATTATTACGGGCAGCCATTGGAAGACAATACACAATTATTTATAGGTGCAGTAGCTAATCCTGCAGTTAAAGATTTGGCGATTGAAAAATCAAGAATTGAAAAGAAAATTGCCAACGGTGTTCAATTCTTTCAAACGCAGCCTATTTATAGTTTAGAACAACTGCATCGTTTTCAAGAAGAAGTACAGCCTAGCGTACCTGTTATTTACGGGATTATGCCACTTAAAAGTGTAAAACAGGCTCAATACTTAAATGGCAAAGTGCCTGGTGTACATGTACCGAAAGATATGGTGGATTTATTGGAAAAATTCGGTGAAGAAGCAGTAACAGCAAAGTTGACGGAAATGATTTTGATGATGAAGCAAGAAGTTGCCGGTGTGCATTTATTTCCAATGGGAAAATATGAACGCATTATCGGAATTTTGGAGGCAATCCAATGAGCATAGTGCAGCATTTAAGTCATTATCATTTGCCTTTAGATGTGGATGATTTCATGTTGAAAGTAAAAGAGTGTCCACATGAACCAGATGTTTTGCAGGAACTGTGGCAATTGGTCAAGCCCTTTATTTTTTGGCGAGAAGAACCAATTACAAGTCATAAGCATGACAGCATTGTTTTGGGTGATAATGCTTTGATAATTCCTAGTATTTATGTAGCGCAAGGTTTGGCAGAATGTCAGCGAGCTACGGTGTTAGCCTTTTCTTTGGGACAGGCATTACCGCATGAGGCGGAAAAATGTGCAGAAAGAGGAGAACTTTATCGCAGCAGCTTAGCAGATTTGCTGGGTTCACACGGTGTTGAAATGTTGGCTGAAAGCTTTTGTAACTATTTACAGCAAAAGGCTTTAGTTAGTGGTAAATTTGCAACATTGCGTTACAGCCCTGGTTATGGAGATTGGGCGTTAGCTGAACAAAGGGAAGTATTGAGGTTTTTAGATAATTGCCAAGGAAAAATTCAGCTTTCAGAAAATTATTTGATGGAGCCAGTTAAGTCGATTACAGCCATTATTGGTTGGTCAAATCAACCACAACGCCAAGAATACCCACAAGGTGAACACAATGGTTTTTGTAATGGTGGTCATAATTGTGCTGCTTGTACTACTTGGGCATGTCGAAAATAAAAAGAGAAAAAGTTATATACTCTAGTTAATAGGATATCGACTCCTTCCCAACATAGCGGGTAGGAGTCGTTTTTTGCCCTCAAAATATCGTGAATTTTCGTTGATTTCAGTTGGACATAAATGAAAAATTAGACTTTGACATTCAAGATTATCGTTGAATTTTCTTTGAGAAGTGTCCATTCCTTTATTATAGTTGAAAGGGTCTTAAATTTATGCTATGATATGCAGGCTGGAATTTGTGCTGCAAGTTTTATGGAGGTGCTTTATGAAAATTGAAAAAATCAATGATAGCAAAGTGAATATTGCAGTTGTTTCCAGTGATGATGTTCTCATAACTGATACTCAATCTGCTTTGGATTTGATAATGACCGTTAAATATGAAACGGGTGCGGATAGAATAGCAATTAGCAAGGGTGCTATTGCTGAGGAATTCTTTATTCTAAGTTCAGGTTTGGCTGGAGAGGTTCTTCAGAGATTTATTAATTATCACTTCAAGTTAGCCATTTACGGTGATTATTCTAAATATACCAGCAAGCCTTTACATGATTTCATCTATGAGTCTAATAATGGTAAAGACATTTTCTTTATGAGCAGTCGTGAGACTGCTGTTGAGAAACTTCTTTCTATCTAAGTAAATAAGCACAAGTTCCAAAATGCAGACCCTTGAGCCTAATGGTTCAAGGGCCTTTTTATTTTGCTTGAGTTTTCAATGTTAAAAAACTACAGTTTCACTAAAAAATATAAAAGGATAGCAGTTGAATGAGACAGCAGGACATAAAAAGTATGCCAACGGAGCAATACATTTTAAGATAAATTTTTGAAAGTTTAAGTATGAAATCTCACTCAATGGTTTTACGGATATTGCTTGGAAAGACGGAAAATCGTCAGCAAAGGCAGATGGTTTAATATATACAGAAACCGAAGATATTGTTGTGTTTTTGAGATATGGAAGTTCGACGGGTGGAGCTCAAAATGATAGATACCGTGGAATGTTTGATATGACTCGTGCGAACCCTAATAGAAAATTTATTTTTGTATGTGATGGTCCAGAAGCATTTTTGCAATATGATTTGGCAAAAGATAATCTATCAGATGATTCTTGTAAAAATGGGTTATGGGTAACAGCAAAACTTTTGAGATTTGTAGATTTAGAGAATTTCAAGATATTGCAATTTAATAATTAAGTGAAATGTTAAAGGCACTCCTGCGAGGGAGTGCCTTTCTTTTGCCCCAGGTTGCTCTGTGTCCCTCTTTAGAATGGGAGATAATCATCTTCCCCACCCAAATCACCATTGTCCTCAGATTGCTTAAAACCGTCCTCATAATCTTGAAGTTGTTGTGCTGTCATATAGGCATTAGGGTTGTAAAGAGGACTATCTTCCCTAACGGGTGGATAATGTCTGCTAATGCTTTCGTCCATGGGAGTATCATACTCCAATGATTCGGGTGAAAGTCTAAAGAACTCCAGCAAATCACAGTCCTCTTGTTCAAGGTGTATTTTCTTTTCCTTGAGGAGAAGTCTGACGATAATGGTGTCAATATCGTCCTGTTTCAGCAGGGCATTTACAATGCTACGGGTAGATACTGAATGGTGACTATAAGGAATTCCTTTGCTCCTTGCTACTTCTTCAAGCCAGGAACGAGGACAATCTTCTAAATATTCTCGTTTCTTAAAATTGAAGACCCTATCTTCTTCATTGAATTTAAGATACTTGTTATTAAACTCTTTACGGGCTTCAGAGGTCATAGCAGCAAGTAAATCAATGTATTTACTTGTGGGTTTGGGTAGGGTTAAAACGGTTTCTTGTAGGTCTTTGAGTGTGAATTTAGAATTGCCTGCATTTTGGAGAATATAGATAAGGATTTCTTCTGCTTCTTTGGTGGACGATGGGAATCTATCTCCGTGGTCTATTTTCCAATTATGCAGAAAAGCATAGAAAGCAACATATCTATCAAGGTATTTGGTGCTAACATTGGTTTTCCCAATGTTTATCATTTTCTTTAGTTGAGAATGTTGCTTGTTTACAGCACCTAAACTCAAACCGTAAGTTCTCTTTAGATTTACAAACTCTTTGAATGTTATGTGTCCTTTGTTCCTAATCCTATCAGATAGGTTTGTGGAGTACAGTCTTTCAAGGATTTTGTAGTTCTCTGCTGATACTGCTTTATTCAGTTCTTCGTCAGGGTAATATGGTTGGTCGTATCCTGCTTTTTTAATGTCTGTGTAGTATGTGGAGGGTCTAATGTAATGAGGAATACCGAATAATTTGCAGTATCTTTGATAGATAGGATTAGCATCAGAACAGATATAAGCAGGTTTATCAATATGTTCATGGAACAGGTCTGTAAATATTTCAATGGTAAGTCTACCAAGACAAGCGACTTTTGCAACGATATGGCCAGAAGAATCAATAGCAACAGGAACATTGGCAAATTCACTTCCCATAGTTCCCAAAAGTGAAGGTTGTACTCCATATCGGGGTTTTCTGTATTCAGCAACAGAAGGTATGTAATTCACGAGTTCTTTCGAGGCCTTTTGTGATTCTCTGAAGAAGGTCTCGTCAATCTGAATAACCCCTGTTAGTACGGGTTGTGGGAGCAGAGAAACAGCATAAAGTATTTTATGTCTTGCCAAAAGGACTGTGATTTCAGTAATTCCTAAATATCCGTAATCTGCTTCTAATTGGTTGACCATATCCGCAATAGACTCATTGTGAATGGTCATTTCCATTATCTTGACCCACACATTCCAAGGGAAGTTAGTGCTTTCAAGAAAAGTATTCGTGACTGCTGTAAATGATTTCTGACAGTCTTTGCAGAGGTATCTTTGGAAATTTACATCTCTGCCTCTTTTGGTAATCTTATCAGAGCCACAATAAGGGCAGGTTGAGTTCACTCCTGCTTCAAGGAGTTTTCTTTCAACTTCTGATAATTGCAGTTTTTCAAGTTCTTCTGCAATATGGACTTTGTGTTTCTTATCATAATCCTTGACTATCTTTATCACTTCTTCAAGTGATAGTGAGTAAAAGAAGTCAAGGATTTCTTTTTTCGTAAATTTAGGTTTCATAGGTCAACCCTCCAATCTTATTTTATAGAATTTAAATTGGGTTGTCCATGTAAAAACGATTGCAACGATAATTTTTGAGAAAAAGTAGTGTAGATTGCTGTTTTCGTTAGTAGTGTAGGGTATTAGATACCGATATCCACAATGCTAGAGTATATAAAGAAAAAGGCAATTACTTGACGAAAAGAAATACTTAGATTATGATAAAAGTGTGATTTGTTAAATTTTAGTTAAAGGATGTGAGCCGTAATGGATCCTGTTCCGTGTAAAAGAAACATAGACAAAAAAATAATTCAAAAAGCTCACATGGCATTTAACTAAGTTGGGAAAAATGGTTTTGTGGGCAGCGAAGGAGTGTTACCATGAAAACCATTTATAAAACATCAGAAGAAACCGGTGTTTTTGAAGTGTTGGAGAATTATGTTGATGGCAACTGGGTTAGCTTGGTCAGTCCTACGGCGGAAGAAGTTAAGGATGTTAGTCAACATTTTAATATTGAGCTGCAAGACATGATTTCCGCACTGGACGAAGACGAACGAGCTCGTGTAGATACAGATGATGATTATACTTTGATTATCGTTGACGTACCTATTAAAGATAAGGATGAAAGCTTTGACGGTTATGGCACTGTGCCATTGGCAATTATTTTGGGAGACCGCAAACAAAAATATATTATCACCATTAGTTTGCGTGAGTTGCCGTTGATTAATGATTTTATTAATGGCAAAATTAAGAAATTCTACACTTATAAAAAGACGAGATTTATTATTCAGATGCTGTATCGGAATGCCAGTTATTACTTGCAGTATCTGCGCCTGATTGAAAAAGCATCCGGTCAGATTGAACATGAATTGCATAAATCGACAAGAAACAAAGAGTTGTTCCAGTTATTAAATTTAGATAAATCCTTGGTTTATTTGAGTAATTCCCTGCGAGCCAACGAGCTTGTACTGGAACGCTTGATGCGAATGGATAGCATAAAAAAATATCCTGAAGATGAAGAATTGCTGGAAGATGCTATTATTGAAAATAAACAGGCGATTGAAATGGCTAGTGTTTATAGTGGCATTTTAGATGTTACTATGGAGGCTTTTGGTTCGGTTATTTCTAATAATTTGAACTCTGTAATGCGACGTTTGACTTCGATTACAATCATTCTTTCCGTTCCTACAATGATTTTCAGCTTTTTCGGGATGAATGTGCCTTTGCCGATGCAAGGAGCAGTCAATGCTGTGAACTTTATTACCGGTGGGGCATTGATTTGTGTAGGGTTGATGGTTATTTTCATGTTCCGTAATAAATTATTTTAAAACAAACAAAATGAGCATTTGGTCATTAATTAAGTCCAAATGCTCATTTTTTTATATTCTTATTTTTTGCGTTCCATACAAACAGCACCGCCTAAAATCAGTAAAGCTCCCAGCCATTGCCAACCATTCATCCATTCTTGAAGGAAAATAGAGGCAAAGAATAAGGCTGATACAGGGTCAATATAACTGAAAACAGCAGCTGTTTGAGTTGGCAGCTCTTTAATTGAGCCGAAGTAAAGCGTGTAAGCAATACCTGTGTGCACAATCCCGACGATAAATAAGCAGAGCAAACCAGTACCTTGAGGCAGGCTTAAACTTGCAATATCTTCGGTTAAAATTACGTAAGGCAACAACACAAATGCTGCCGCAATCATCTGAATAATAGTTGTTTCCAAACTGGATAAGTCCCGAATAAATTTATTCATCAAAACTACCGAAGCGTAAAAACAAGCGGCAGCCAAGCCGAATAACATTCCTTTCAGAGGGTCGGCTCCGCCTTGAATCATTCCGTTTACCAAGACCATACCCAGCATAGCCATTGCGATACCAGCAATTTTATTCAAGGTCAAAGATTCTTTTAATAAAATTGGTGACAAAAGAACGATAAAGACAGGTGCGCAATAATACGCTAAAGTAGCTGCACTGACTGTGGTATAGCGAAAAGCCTCGAAAAATAAAATCCAGTTAAAACCTAGAGCAGCTCCAGAAAAAATCAGTAAAGGGAGATTACGTTTAATAGAAGGAAAATTCCAAGACATTTTTGTAATGACAGCTGCGATTAGGAGAAAAATACTTCCTGAAAAACCACGACAAAGAGCAATCACACTGCTTGGCAAAGGAATTTGCCGGACAAATAAGCCTATACTCCCAAAAATTAACATAGCTATAATTAATTTTAAATGTGCTTTCATCATTAGTCACACCTTTTTGAAAAGTTATATGCTAGTTAGTGTAACATAAAATATGATTAGGGTAAATATAAAAGGCGAAAAAATGACCAAAAAAGGCAAAAAGTAATTTAGACGAAATTGACAATTTTTGACGAATGAATTATACTTATAAGGCCATTTTATGTAATTTATAATAAAAAATTTGTCGTTTTATAAAATGAAAATCAAGGAGGTTGTTAGTTTTGGCTAAAAAAGAAAAAAATATTCAAAAAGCAATATCCAATAATTCTTTTTTATCTCGGATTGGCTTAAGAGGAAAAATGATAATTGCTATTTTAATCCCACTGTTTTTAATTTTAGTTTTTGTGGGTACGCTTGTTAGTAATGAGACTTCTGCTACAGTTGGAGATTTAAAACGAAGTGAAATTGACGCTCAAACAGACTCGGCAGCAAAGCTCATTGATGACTTCTTTCATCCGTTTTTAACAAGTACGGAAGTGGTTGTAGATTTGGATTGTATTCAAGAAATATTTGCTCAGATTTTGCAAGAAAGTCCTGATTTTGATATTCGCAATGCAGCTAACTATGAGGAAGTATTGCATGAAATGAAAGAAATTGCCGATAAACAAGGGGAAGGGATGATTACCTTGTGGATTGTAGCTGACCACAACAATCAACTACTTCATTCCAACGGCAATACTACTGGCGAAGATTTTGTGCTGGCTACTAGACCATGGTTCCAACAATTAGTAGCAAATAACGGGGAAACTATTGTTACTAGTGCTTATGAAGATGTGGTTTCTGGTGAAATGGTTGTATCTTGTGCTACTGCTGTCTATAAACCTGGAACAAAGGAAATCATTGGGGCAGTAGGTATGGATATTTCCTTACAATCTTTAATTACTCAAATTGGTGATATGGTGATTGGTGAAGCAGGTTATATCAGTGCTTATGACTGTGATAATGTTTTACTATGCCATCCACAAGAAGAGTTGTTGCTGCAAGGCTATCAAGATATTCCATATAGCGAAAATATGCATGCAGCGTTAGCACAACAACAGTCTACTGCAGCAATAGAATATACTTTGAATGATGCACCATATTGTGGTTCTGTAATATACATTCCTGATATTGGCTGGCATATCATAGGTAGTGTGACAGAAGCTGAATATCAAAGTGATATAAAAGACATTTCTATGATTGTAATCTTAGGTTTTACTCTTTGTTTGGCTTTGATTAGTGCTATCGTTGTTTTTGTAGCAACTACAATTGTTAAACCATTACGCAAATTGAATGAAGTTACTGCTCAATTGGCTAATGGTGATTTAGATGTGGATGTGCAATCTACTTCTTCTGATGAAGTAGGACAGATGGCAGCTAATATTTCTGCATTAGTGGATAGATTAAAAACATATATTTTATATATTGATGAAGTTTCTGGTGTCATAGATGAGATTGGTCGTGGCAATTTAGTTTTTGAATTGAAACAAGATTATGTTGGTGAGTTTAACCGTATGAAGGTGGCGTTGAATGAAATTCAAAGCTCCTTATCGAGTACAGTTGTTGAAATAGTTAATTCTGCTATGCGTGTTGATGAAAATACAGCACAGATTGCTACTGCTTCGCAGCGTTTAGCCCAAGGTTCTGTTGAACAAGCAAGTACTATTGAGGAATTATTTGCGACAGTACAAGATTTGACAGGAAAATCTGTAGAAGACTCTAAACATTTCATAGAATTAAGTAAAGATATTCGTTCTATTGGCGATGAATTAAGTGACAGCAACAATAGTATGCAGCAAATGGTTGAAGCAATGGAAAATATTACTACTCAATCACAGCAAATTGCTCAGATTATTAAGACAATTGAAGATATCGCTTTCCAAACAAATATCTTAGCTTTAAATGCAGCGATTGAAGCAGCACGGGCAGGCAGTTCCGGTAAAGGTTTTGCTGTAGTTGCTGACGAAGTACGTAATCTGGCAACTAAGAGTAGTGAAGCTGCTAAGAGTATTACTGATTTAATTCAGAGCTCTGTGCAGGCAGTTGAAGATGGCTCAAAAATTGCGGATAATACAGCAGCAGCATTGAATAGTGTAGCAGATGATGTCAGCAAAGTGGTTAATGAGATGGAAAAATTTGCTGACCGTTATCAGCAGCAATCTACCGATTTGGAAAATGTTACAGTTGGTATTGACCAAATTTCTGCAGTTGTTCAAAATAACTCCGCTACAGCTGAAGAAAATGCAGCAACTAGTGAAGAATTGGCAGCATTAGTTCAAGTAATGCGTGATTTGACGGAAAAATTTGAAATTGATGAACAATATCGTTAATGACGATTAAAAATAACAAAGGCTGGGAATTTTCTCCCAGCCTTTGTTATTTTATTTGGAAATTTTTCTAACGATAGCAATAGGTGTTTGTTGTGATTGTTGCCCAAGAGGGTTGTCCTTAAAAATAGCAGCTAAAACTTCATCTTCCATTTTTGCATCAGGTTTGCCCAAAATATTAACCCCTAGGTCATTCGCATCAATAATAACTACTTGGTGTCCATCCATAGCTTTGGTTAATTGTTGAGCTACTTTATGAGGCTCTTTTGGTGCCATTTTAGCATAAGTGTTATATGGTGGTAAAGTGTATTCGCAAGGACCATCAATCGCACGTACCTGCTCACCTAATAGATTATAGAAAACCCCTTTTTTTCCGAAAATCTTAGCTACTCCGGCAATAATAGCACAAATAGTAATTTTTACTTTGCCGACCTCACGAATAGCGAGTTCCATAGTCCAAGGACTTCCTAGGCCGATGCCATAAGGAGATTTATGGACGAATTTTACAAGAAACTTAGCTAATTTCGATGGTTTGATTTCATTGACAGGGAAAGCTCGCCCTTGGCTGATGGCAACAATTTTTTCACTCATAAAAATCATATCGTCGCCAGCTAAATAAGGTTTCACACATTCGTTAAGAATATCTATTAAATTATCACCGGCCATAACAACTTTTGTCTTCACCGGATAACGTTCATAAGTACCATAGGGTGTCTCAATGATTAGATTTTTTCCTTCATTGGTGACAAGGTCTTTAATATCCATGTAAACACTCCTTTTTTCAGAATAAAAAATAACTAGATACTGTCCGTCATTTTATCATATAAAAAGACGTGGAGCAAGGTTTTGCATAACGAAAATTATATTGCGCTAGATACACTGTTCTTATGCTGCAAAGAAACAATGCAATCAATAGGTGGCGATGGCGAGCAAGCAAGGTACAGCTACAGTAAAAAAACACCTTTTATCTACTAGATAAAAGGTGTTTTTTCTGGAGCGGGGTACGGGAGTCGAACCCGCCTTAACGGCTTGGGAAGCCGCTGTAATACCGATATACCAACCCCGCATATTTTGTGTAGTACAGCTAATGGGGGGAATCGAACCCCCGACCTACTGATTACGAATCAGTTGCTCTGCCAACTGAGCTACATCAGCAACATAAGCATTATAACAGCTTTATAGATAAAATGCAATAAAATTATATGTAAGAAAGAGGAAAAAGACATTTTTTCAACAAGTGGCGCTTTACATTTAAACTAGGGAAGGCTATCCTTAAAATAAAGAGATAGTTGTTGCAAAAGGAGTTATAAGTTGTCTATGTATAGTAAAGAAAATGAAAATAAATCAGATTCAGAAAAAGTCAAAGCTACCAAGAAACGTTTGAAAGAAACGTTAATCGAGCTCTTGAAAGAAAAAAAGTTGGAGCAAATAACAGTGGTGGAGATTACTGATAGAGCAAATCTTAATCGGACTACTTTTTATCGCCATTATCTGGATGTTTATGATTTATATGAGAAAATTGTCGATGAATATGCACAAGTGGCTAAGAGTATTTTTCCAATATATTTTCGCAAAATTTGGCGTGGCGAATTTTCGGGCCTAGATGATGAGCTGGTAATTTATTGGGAAGAACATAAAGAAAAGCTGAAGATTGTGTTGCTGCAGGACCATCAATTAATAGATCGAATTAAGCAAGGAAACATGGCTTATGTACGAGAATATTTACAAATTCCGAATGATGATAAAGAAATAAACTTAATTATGGAGTTTTATATGAGTGGTACTTTAGGGCTTATCTTAAAATGTCTTCAGGATAAAATAACAGCTGCAGATATGAGAAAAGTAATGACTTTGCAGTATGAGATTGTTACTTCAAGCTTGTTGGAAGCTTTGAATAAAAGAGTAGTAAAAGAATAAGAGGATGGGGTAAAAAATCCCATCCTCTTATTCTTTTACTATTAAATTATAAACTTCTCGTTTAGGTAAGCCTGCTTCTTTGGCAGCTTGCTTGATGGCATCTTTTTGCGAAATGCCTTCTTGGACTAATTGATTAACGCGTTCAACAGCCCA
>JAFXJE010000151.1 GCA_017532485.1 Peptococcaceae bacterium
ATCGAGAGCTTTCATTCGCTCATCAAGCGTGAGCTGATTTATCACGAAGAATACAGAACCATTGATGATGTCAGGGCATCTGTCGAATGGTATGTGAACTGGTACAACAACGAACGTATTAATTCACGCATTGAATGGCTTCAAGCCTCCTAGACCAATGTTTGGTTTACTTAATCTCGGTTTTCGGCACTAGCTGGTACGACGCCGTTTATAAGCCGTCACTTGTGAATTTCAAAAATTCGCCTTGTGAAGGCTCATTTGTTGCACGATACAACTTGTGAAATCCGGCTGATTCACAATCTATACCACCTGTTTTCTCTCACCGGCAGGGCTCGGCCCTGTTCCACCTACACAAACACCCAGAAATCACGCCGTTTTAAGCTGAAATCCGGGTTTTGAAAAATTTTCGGAGTCCGGCAACTCTCGGTGCCGAAAAAACCTGTCCATAATCTTGACATCAGCGCCCTAAATAATGGATGTAGTTATTATTATTTTTTCGTTCATCAGAATACCATAGGTAGTTTGAAAGTGTATCGGTTATTAAACTGATTAAATCGGCTATTATTGACAACATAAACTGCCTTTCTTTTCAAATCACAAATTCCTTGTTTTGAAGTAATTCTTTTTGTTTCTTACCAATGGCATAGGTGTAAATTCCCATTAAGACCTTCTTCTTGTCGGGATCTTTTTCGTTTAAAGCATTATCCATTAATACTTGTAGGTTTGTTTTTTCAGCTTCCAAAAACAAATTTTCAAAAATATTTTTATTACCCATAATTTAAGCTCCCTGTTGTCTTTCAATTAGTATCTAATCTAATTATACTAATAAGCAAAATAATCCGTCAGCAAAACGAATAAAATGAGTTTAATGCGCACTTACACATAGAAATTTTCTATGGTAGTCCGTATGACCTATTTTTTAGGTCAAGGCGCACTTACACTCCACCAAGAAACTTGTTGATTAATTGCTAGAAAGCAGTGTATCAGAAGTCGCTATAAGCGACAACTCAAAAACAACAAAATTTCCTGCTGCGAGCATACTATGTGTATATACACATGGTGTAAAAATATATCAAGATTGATATGTTTTTGTTTGGGAAATTCCCAATCCCTTTTTTAATTAAAATCGATTTTGATAAGCGAACGGTTATTGAACGACAAGTACTAACAAACAAAACGGACGCTATAAAAGTTGCTCAGAAGTCAATAAATTGGACTATTTTTATTCAGTTACTTAGGCAACATTTGAGATACGATTACGATTATAAAAATTGATATACCAACCAATGGCTGCTTGGACTTGCGTTAATGTTTCGTATGCCTTCAAATACACCTCTTCACGTTTCAATATTGAATTAAATGCTTCCATACGGCCATTATCGTATGGATGTCCTTTGAGTGAATATGAATGTTTCAAGCCATAATTTTGACATTTAATATTAAATTCAGCACTCGTGTATTGCGACCCCATATCTGAATGAATAATTAATGGCTTTCGATGCTTATCTAAAGCCATCTGTAAGGCACTTGTGGCTAGCTCGGCTGTCATTGTATCGCCAATTTTATAGCCCAATACTTTTCTCTTCTCAGGATCCAAAACGGTCGCTAAATAGACCCATCTGTGGTTAGTCAACTGAATATAAGTGATATCTGTTTGCCAAACACCGCTCAAATCATGCAAGTGTCTAATCAAATTGGGCTTTTGATCAACAGTCACCACAGTTTTGGGCTTGCGATAACGTTTTTGCATGCGGGATTTAATCCCTAATTCACGCATCAATTTGAGTGTCATATACTCAGATACTTTCGGCCCGTCGGTTTGTTGACTATAAGCAGCAATACGACGATAACCATAAAATTTAAAGGTTTTCCAAACGTCTAAAATATAAGGTTTCAGGGATTCTCTACACTTTTCTTGTCGACTGGGCTGCCAATGGCGCCAGTTGTAATAGGTACTAGGTTTGATTTTAAGTGCACTTAAAATACGCACAAGCGCGTAGCCTTGTGCTAAAAATTGGTTAACGAGCGGCAATCCCACATTACGGACTGAATAAAAGTAGTCCATTTTTTTAGTATAAGAGCAGAATTGATGCAACTAGGACTCTACACGACTCCCGTTCAAACTAGTGACTTTACGGCGCAGGTACATTACTTCAAGGCTAAGGACTAAGCTCAGCCATTAAACATATTAAAACTTAATCATCGTTAATCTAAAAGAACGCTCTGGCAAATAACCTGCCGGAGCGTTCTTTTGAAATCAAATTAATTTTTAGAAATGAATGTTAAAGCTGAAGTCAATGTCTTGATCAGCGAGGATATGATATGGGGCTTCTACGTCCGTTCCCCAACTATCAATGCCACCGACCCCACGAACGGCACCGTAGATTGATAAGACCGTTCGCCGTGCTAATGGTAATTCTTCCATGTGTGTTGCGTTTTCTAGTTCAGCAGCGGTATAGGGAAGGCAGCTGAAGGCGAATGGTGCATCGGTTTGGCTAAATGTCAAACTGAATGGTGTGTTGTCGTGGTCAGCGTTATTTTGTGTTGTTGATCGGGTTACTGTCACTTGTTCAGTTTGCATGTGCATGCCGCATTCTTGTGGGACCAAGTATGGTGTGACTGGCAGACTGTCAACGTGGAATTGCCCGTGTGTTGCGCCAGCCAGCCGGTCAGGATAAGTCTCACCGGACAAACCGGTATAGTCGAAGCCGGTCGCGGTAGTTGGCATGATAAACTGCAGACCAAATGCGGGTAGCTCTGGCAAATCAGACTGACCGCTATAATGGGTGGCGATATTGATCTGACCGTCTGCTGTCACCGTATAAGTCACTGTGACGATGGTACTAGGAACGGTCGTGGTAACGAAGTGGTAAGCCAGAGAGACTGTCGTGGCGATTTCGTGATCCGTGTATTTGTTATTGAGTGGCGCGATTGGTAACGGTGTGACTGGTTGGTCGTCAACCGTCAATTCGATATCTTGACAAGTTGAGAACTTATCGGCCGCGTACCACTGTGCGGATTTGACTGAAAAGCCGCTACCGTGATCATTATCGGTTGTCGCCCGCCAAAAGATGGGCGTGGGTGTACGATAGAGCCACTCTTTATCGTTGACGACGAGTGATTCAAGTCCGCCACGTTCGTAGCTAAAGAGGTAGTGGAAATTAGCCCCCTGTAGTCCTAAACTCCCGTCGCCGTAAATAACGTGTAGTTGATTATTTGTGTAAGCCATAATAATATTTCACCTCTTGCATTGCTGGTTTTGGTGTCCGGTCGGCAAACATTAAGCCGTTACCGGAGAATGCATAATCGGAGTGGCGTTCGTCGAAATCACCGCCATACCGGAGCACGTCTTGGTCGGTGATTGGGTCATGAACGAAGAGTGCTTGATCAATAAAGTCCCAAATAAAGCCACCTTGATACATTGGATACTTGTCGATCAAATCATTATATGATTGCATACCGCCCAGAGAATTCCCCATGTCATGCATATATTCACAATTTAGGAAAGGTTTGGTTGGGTTATCTTCCAAGTAAGCTACAATATTTTGGGGCTTTTCGTACATCCGACTTTCAACATCAGAAATGCGATCTTTTAATTCTTGTGTGTAGACAACGCCTTCGTAGTGGACGAGTCGTGAATCATCGTGTTCTTTATAAAAAGCCTGCATCGCCGCGATATCTTCGCCAGCATACGATTCATTGCCAAGTGACCAAAAAATGATCGATGGGTGGTTTTTAAACCATTCGTAGTTTGAACGGGCCCGGTCGATCACCGCTGCTAACCAGTGTGGATTATCGCCAGGAACATTGTAAGAAGGCTCGATAGCCCCCATCTTTTGCCATGACCCGTGCGATTCGAGGTTGTTTTCGGCCATTAGGTAGATACCGGCCTCGTCACATAATTGATACCAAGGTAATTGATCAGGATAATGGCAGGTCCGATCGGCATTGATATTGTTAGCTAACATGGTTTGGATATCAGCGCGCATATCAGCCATACTGATAACGCGACCGGTGTGGGCGTTCCATTCGTGCCGGTTAACCCCGTTGATCACCAACCGTTTATTGTTGACGTAAATGACTTTGTCATCGCGCAGCTCGACCGTCCGGAACCCAAACTGATATGGGACGACTTCCAAGAGTTGGTGATCAGCATCGTAAACTTCAATTGTCAATTGATAGAGATACGGCGTTTGTGGTGACCACAAGTGCAGTTGGTCGAATAACATAGTATCAAAGGTTACACTGCCACTACCGGTTTGCGTTTGACTCGTCAGTACTCGCCCGTCATGGTCTTTAACGGTCAGCGCTAAAGTGGCTGGTTCGCCGGTTACTTTAGTAGTGATGTTGAGCTCACCACTTTTGAGATTGGCATTTGGAACTGGTCGGATGTCCAAATCAGTAATATGGCTAGCAGGCTCCGCCAGTATATTGACGTCACGGAAAATACCAGAGAAACGGAACATATCTTGGTCTTCAATAAAGGCAGCAGTACTGCGTTTGTAGACCCGAACCGCTAAAACGTTACCTTGGTCCTGAATATACGGCGTCAAATCAAATTCTGAAGGGGTGAAACTATCTTCAGCGTAGCCAATAAAATGGCCATTTAACCAGACGTACAGGGCTTCTTCTACCCCTTGGAACTGAATGATAATACGTTGCCCTTTAAAAGCATCGTCGAGATCGAAGGTTTTGAGGTACGAGCCGACGGTGTTGTCCGCAGCGTCGCTGAATAGGCCTGGTGTTAATTGATCTTGATTGAGGGTATACGGTGGGCGACGGTAAATTTTACCTTCCCATGGGTATAGCGTGTTAATGTATTGAATTTGACCATAGCCGGCTAGTTCAATATGACCGGGAACTTGAATCGTATCAAAGTCGGTTGCATCGAAATCGGGTTGATAAAAATCAACTGGGCGTTCAGCCGGTGTCTTGGCGAAGTTAAAACGCCAAGCGCCATTGAGACTCTTGATGAAGCGACTACCCGTTTTGAATTCTGCTGTGTCGTGATAATAATGGTGATCACTATGTGCAGGTAATTGGTTGACCCGGAAGACTTCTGGGTCATCTAACCATTGAATATTAGCTTGCATGAGGAAGATCCTTTCAAAGTTACATAAATAAAAAGCGCTTACAATTATTATAAAACAAAATATTAAATTTATATATGTCATTTAGTTAAATTTTAACTAAATGACAACGACAACGGGCGATAAGAAGAATTTGAATCGATAACGTGATAAATTTGTAAAGCGTTACCAAATCTTGTTCTAAAGGTCTTTTGGGGTGTTGACAACAATCAAAAAAATCATTATAGTCAAACCTAATAAAATTTTAGTAAAACTATTTACGGAGGGATTTTTCATGAATACTAGCGACTTAAAACGGTTCAAAGTCAAATGGTACTGATGACCGGTAAAATTTAATATTTTGAACCTTGCTTAGGCAGCTGACTTCACATTGTTGAGATCAGCTGCCTCTTGCTTATAGTTCATTGAGTAGAAACTATTCTTGAATGAGATAAGAATACGTAGACGAAAGTTTTTGAAACTACGGAACCCGTATGCCGTGCGCTTAATTGCTTTGATTTTATTGTTTGAACCTTCAATTGGTCCGTTTGAGAATCCATAGATAAAGCTGTTTATTATTTCGTCGAAGTGCTTGCGGATAGTGCGACGAGCCTTCTTCATTGCCTTTGGCAATGAGCGGTATTGGGCATCATTTTTTGTGGGGTATAGAACAGACTTAAGTTCAGCTTCATCACGAGTTTCGATGGCGTAAAGAATCCCTTGGTAGAAAGCGTATGCGTCACGCAGTTCATCAGAGAGCGCCAGTAGGCGGTCGATAACTTCTTTATCAGTTAAATAGGCATGCTTAAAATTGATTCGATTTTTGCGGGTCGTGTAATCGAGTGCAGTTTCGTGCTTCATAAGTAGTTTCCAGAAGCGCTTTAGTTGGCGATACTCTTTGCTGTCTGACCCGAATTTTTTCATAACACTGATACGAACCTTGTTTAGTTCACGGTATGCTTGAGTTACAACGTGAAATCTGTCGGCTACGATGTTTGCGTTTGGAAATAAATCCTTAATCATAGCTCTGTAAGGGGTGAATAAATCTACAGTAATGGTTTTAACAGCAGCTCGAGCTGCTGGACTGTATTGATTGAAATAGGCACGGAGCTGACCAGCACCGCGATCCTTCATGACATCTAGAATGCGGTGGTTAACAGAATCGATTAAAATCATGCTCATTCCGCTAGTTGCGAACTTGCCTGATTTGAAGTCATCTATTGCTTGTTAGACTTCATAATTGTACTCTCCTTTTCGGTATCAGCTAACACAGTTAATAGTAAGCGCTTTCAAAAGAAAAATCAATACTTTTTACTAAATATTTAGTAAAAAGTATTTTATCGCAATTTGTTGTAAAATAATAAAAGAACATTTACTGTGATAAAGACTGATATCACAACATTGACGAGCTGAGGAAGAATATATGGTCACAATAAAAGACATCGCGGCAGCAACAGATGTTTCGGCAAGTACAGTATCACGTGTCTTAAATCAAGATATGACGTTATCTGTATCAGATGAGACACGACGAAAGGTTATTGACACAGCACAGCGGCTGAATTATGTTAAAAAACCCAAAAAAGAAATGACTACTCAAACGCTCCACATTGCAGTTTTGACGGTCTTTTCTGAAACACGTGAATCTAATGATTCTTATTGGCGCCAAATTTATTTAAGCATTGTTCAAGCTGCTCATGAACGCGGCATTGTGGTTGATGATGTTATTCGTATCAATCAAGGATTGAAATTGGCTGATTTCGCGCAATATGACGCCATTATTGTACTTGGGGATATGACCCCCAGCGCAGTGAATCAACTAAAACAAATCAATAGCAGTATCGTTTTAGCTGATGCAAAAGACCACTACCATGATATTGATGCGGTTAATCCTGAATTGAGGTTGATGACAGTTAGAATTTTGAACGAGTTATATGAAGCGGGTCGACAAAAAATTGGCTTCATCGGTGGCATCAATGACTTGACAGCTCTTGATGGTACGACAACGACTAATCTGGAAGACGTACGTAGTGAGATATATGAGGAATGGTCCAAAAATCATGGGATTACCCCTCATTTTCATACTGGAACATGGCATGCAGAAACTGGCAGCTTGGGTGCAACTAAACTATTGGAAGAGGAGCCGCAATTAGATGCTTTGTTGGTGGCGTCAGATCCAATTGCATTAGGCGCTATTAATGCATTGAAGCTACAAGGTATTGAGCCCGGGAAAGACATTGATGTGGTGAGCTTTGATAATTTGGAGTTAGCTTCATATCTGGTGCCAGCGCTGACTACGGTTGAATTACATCCCAGCGCAATTGGCAAAACTGCTATAAGTCAGGCCTGTGAACTGGCTAGAGGAGAGAGAACTTGGCCAATTTGGGCAACAATTCCCAGTCAACTACATTATCGAGAAACGTTCAAAAAAAATAAGTAACCGTTTACATTTTAGTAAACAGGTGGTAAACTATGTTTGTAATTTAGTAAATATTTTCTTGGAGGAAGCAAATGTCTAATGCAAACTTTTTTTTTGACGAACAACAACAAGTTTTTCATCTATCAAATCAGCAGGTGTCTTACTTGATTCAAATCGAAGATGGTGGGGTGTTGAGCCACTTGTACTTTGGCAAAAAGGTATCAGGCTATCATGGTTCTCGTCTTTATCAACGATTAGATCGCGGTTTTTCACCTAACTTAGCTGGAGAACCTCATCAAACAGACCGTCGTTTTTCAAAAGATACGTTGTTACAGTTGATGTCAATTGGTTTATATAATGCGCCGATTGAGCAAGCAGATTTTACCTCATCAGTTAGATATTTTAGAGTCCAAGAAAACGAATTAAAGTAAGAAAGGTAGATTGAAATGTCTGATACTTACACAAAATTAACGCAGGTTTTTGAAAGTCAATTTCACCATTTGCCAAGTGATAAATTTTTTTCACCGGGTCGCATCAACTTAATCGGTGAACATACAGATTACAATGGCGGTCATGTCTTTCCAGCATCAATTACGCTAGGAACTTATGGTGTAGCGGCATTGCGATCAGATCGTGATGTCAAAATTTATTCAACTAATTTTCCAGAACAAGGTGTGATTACCTTTGATATTGATAATGAAGACAAATTACCTCACGCATCTTGGGGTAACTTTGTTAAAGGTGTATTACAGGCCCTTAGAGGGTATGGTAATCAGTTTGAAAATGGTTTTGAACTAGTCATCGAAGGTAATATTCCAAATGGTTCAGGCTTGTCATCGTCATCATCATTGGAATTAATGATTGGCGTTGTTGCTCAAAAATTGTACCAACTTAAGATTCCAAGGTTGCAATTGGTTGCCAGTGGTCAACGAGCAGAAAACGACTTTGTTGGCGTTAACACAGGCATTATGGATCAGTTTGCAATTGGTTTTGGTGAAAAGGATCGGGCAATTTACCTTGACACTAATACGATGATTTATGAGATGGTGCCTATTCATTTGGGTGATTATGTAGTTGTCATCATGAATACGAATAAACGTCGTGAATTAGCGGACTCAAAGTACAACGAGCGTGTTCGTGAAACGCAAGAAGCTGTATATCAATTGCAAAAATATGTACCGATTCAATATTTAGGTGAACTCGATAGTGATACATTTGATAAATATGCTGATAATTTATCCTCCGAAACCTTGCGTAAGCGTGCACGACATGCGGTTTATGAAAATGAACGCACCAAGGTGGCTGTAAAGGCATTAAAAAATGATGATCTTAAAGAATTTGGTGAATTGATGAATGCTTCGCACCAATCGTTAAAAGATGACTATGGAGTTACTGGTATCGAGTTAGATACTTTAGCTGAAACAGCGCAACAGGTTGATGGTGTACTTGGCGCTCGCATGACAGGCGCAGGCTTTGGTGGTTGTGCGATTGCATTAGTCCATCGCGATGCTGTTGCGCAACTGAAAGAAACAGTGGGACGCCAATATGAATCTGCTGTTGGCTATGCACCATCATTTTATGTCGCTAACATTGGCAATGGTGCACACTGGGCAGGTGAAGTAGCAGGAGAGGCATAATGGCGGAAATTGATTTATTCACAGCATTCGCAAAAAAAATTATTGCAGAATCTGATTATACAACTGATGACGAAATTTATTTGGTCAATCAAATTATGGGATTAGTTGGTGAAACAAATCATAATACGGTACCTCACTTGCTAGATAATGACAGTGTAACGACCCTATCGTTATTAGATCAGCTGACAGCCGTTGCCGAAAAAAATGGGACATTAGCGTTGCGGCAAATGAATACTGATATGCTAGGTGCGCAACTCATGAATTTTATTGTACCGAGGCCATCACAGGTTCGAAAAATGTTTTGGGAGCATTATCAGCAATCTCCACGACAAGCAACTGATTATTTCTTTGATTTATCCCAACGCAGTAATTACATTAAAACACGTGAAATCAGTCAAAATATTTCTTATCCGGTAGACACACAATATGGTACACTGCAAATTACCATTAACTTATCCAAACCAGAAAAGGATCCTAAAGCGATTGCGGCTGCTTTGAAAAATAAAAACCAACATCAATCACAATATCCCGTGTCACAATTGGCAAAAGAAAATGAAGGATATTGGGGACGACTGGATTATGCAGCGCGCACCAATCATCGTGTTATTCCGATAACATTGGGACACGAAAAATGGTATTTTCAGTATTCGCCTTATGCTTATTTCAATGAACATGCTATTGTGCTCTCTGAACATCTACGCCCGATGCATGTTGATCGCGAAAATTTATCACGATTATTAGAGTTTGTGTCTAAGTTTCCAGATTATTTCATTGGATCGAATGCGGATTTACCAATTGTCGGTGGCTCAATTTTATCACATGACCATTTTCAAGCTGGTCGTTATGAACTACCAATGGCAAAAGCAGTCATGAAAGAAAAAATTACCATTGCAGGTTGTGATTTACATGAAGCGGGTATTTTAAATTGGCCAATGACAACTATCCGCTTAATCGACGATGATCGTGAAAAGTTACTAAATGCCGCTGATAAAATTATGATGGCTTGGCAAAATTATGATGATGCCTCTCTTTCAATTCGTGCGTATGGTGATGATGGTGAACGGCACCACACGGTAACACCAATTGTTAGATTTCGAAGTGGCCATTATGAAGTGGATCTTGTATTACGTGATAATAACACATCTGACACTTTCCCAGATGGCATTTTTCACCCGCATCCAGATGTTCAGCATATTAAACAAGAAAATATTGGTTTGATTGAGGTGATGGGGTTAGCGATTTTACCGCCACGTTTGAAAGCAGAATTAGCTGAAGTTGCGCAATATTTATTAGGCAATGATAATAACATTGCATTAAAACACCAAACATGGGCAAATGCTTTGAAGCAATCTGAAGTGATTAACGCGAATAATGTGACCCATATCGTGCAACAAAGCGTGGGACAGATTTTCAGTCGCGTACTTGAGGATGCAGGTGTCTTCAAAAATGATCAATCTGGACAAGATGGTCTGGAAAAGTTTATTAAGCAAATCGAAGTAGGGGAATAAATCAAAATGGCAGTATTAGTACTTGGTGGTGCAGGATATATTGGCTCACACATGGTGAAACGTTTGGTTGAAGCAGGACGCGACGTGGTGGTTGTGGACGCCTTGTTCACTGGACACCGCGCAGCGGTTAATCCAGCAGCGACATTTTATCAAGTTGACATTCGTGATAAGGCAGCTTTGTCGGCAGTGTTTGATAAAGAAAAAATTGAACAGGTGGTTCATTTTGCAGCCTTTTCAATTGTGCCAGAGTCAGTGGCAAACCCGCTGAAATATTTTGACAACAATACTAGTGGCATGATTACGTTGCTGGAAGTGATGAAAGCACATGACGTCAAACAAATCGTCTTTTCATCAACCGCCGCAACTTATGGTAATCCGGTGCATATTCCGATTAAGGAAACTGATCCGCAAAATCCGATTAATCCTTATGGTGAATCAAAGTTGATGATGGAAAAAATCATGAACTGGTCCGATCAAGCTGACGGGGTTAAATGGGTCGCGTTGCGCTATTTCAATGTGGCTGGTGCAGCAGAAGATGGCACGATTGGCGAAGACCACAATCCTGAAACACACTTGGTACCAATTATTTTGCAAGCTGGCTTGGGACAACGTGACTATATTGAAATGTTTGGCGATGACTATAACACACCAGACGGCTTTAATGTACGTGATTATGTGCATGTCTTAGACTTGGCTGATGCGCATATTTTGGCATTGCAGTATTTAGCTGATGGGCATGAGTCAAATCAGTTTAACTTGGGATCAGCAACTGGATTTTCAGTGAAAGAGATGGTTGAGGCGGCACGGGAAGCAACAGGGGTTGATATTCCAGCTAAAATTGGGCCACGTCGAGCGGGTGATCCTGATATTTTGATTGCCAATTCAGATAAAGCACGAGAGGTGCTGGGCTGGGCACCAAAGTATGATAATGTGCAAGACATTATCAAGACAGCTTGGCAGTGGCATCAGAGCCACCCTAAAGGCTATGATGATCATCATAATGACTAGCTGCTTAGTGATAAACCTACAATGAAAGAGAACATCAACGAATGCGTGAACGCATTTGGTTGATGTTCTTTATGCTCAAAGCCCAGCCTTAACAAAAAATGATTTGGGTTCTGGCACCGCTATGATGATTGCTGGCAGAACGGAAAAAGCTTTTTTAAATAAATTTTACAGTAAATTAATTGATAAATACTCACTTCGTGATTCACAAATTCCTTTTGAAAATGCTGATGCACATTTAAGTGTACAAGTTCGGCAGGATGAGCGTCAAAAATATTATTTCATTACAAATTATACCGATAATAAACAAATTGCCTTGTTTAAGGATAGCTATACGGAGATGTTGTCAGGGAATAGTTTAAATGGAAGCACTACATTGGAACCATATCAGGTTATCGTAGCAACAAAGGATTGATTTAGGAGAAAGAATATGAAAGACATAACTAAACAGAAGTTTTCTCGAAATAAGCTAGTAGAAATGATTTCTTTTGCACTTGGTAATCTAGGGCACTCTGCATTCTATGGTGCATTAAGCACTTACTTCATCGTTTATGTCACGAGTGGTATGTTTGATGGGTTACCGCAATCGGTAGCAAACAAGTTAATTGGTTTAATTACGGCTCTTGTAGTAATTATTCGTTTGGCCGAAGTAATTATTGATCCGATTCTTGGAAATATTGTAGATAATACAAAAACACGATGGGGAAAATTTAAACCTTGGCAAGTAATTGGCGCGGTTGTTAGTTCAGTGTTATTAGTTGTAATATTTACTGGAATTTTTGGGTTGGCTCATATTAATTGGATTGCTTTTGCGATCGTTTTCACAGTTTTATTTATTTTACTAGATATTTTTTATTCATTTGCAGATGTTGCCTATTGGGGAATGGTGCCGGCTATATCTGAAGACAGTAAAGAGAGAGGAATTTTTACTTCCTTAGGGAGTTTTACTGGTTCTATTGGTTGGAATGGTCTTACGATGATTGTTGTTCCGGTCACCACATACTTCACTTTTATCGCAACTGGAAAACACGAACAAGGGCCTTCGGGGTGGTTTGGATTTTCAATAGTTGTTTCCATTGTAGCCGTTTTATCAGCTTTGGCAGTAGCCTTTGGAACTAATGAAAAAGATAACTTGATTCGAAATGCTGCAACAAAAAAAACAAGCATTAAAGATGTATTTTCAGGTATTATTCATAATGACCAAATTTTATGGATCAGCTTAGCATATCTAATGTATTCACTAGCGTATGTTGTGACCAATGGTGTTTTATTTTACTTCTTTAAGTTTGTACTAGGAAAACCAAACGAATTTTGGATTGCTGGTGCTATTGCAACAGTAATAGGGTTCTCTACTGCTCCGTTGTATCCCGTTCTAAATAAGTTTATCACCAGGAAAGTGTTATTTAGTATTGGGCAAATGGCAATGATCCTATCATATCTGTTTTTTATATTCGGAAAAACAAATATGATGATGGTTACAATAGGACTTATTTTGTTTAATTTTACTTTTGCGCAACTGGTTGTTATCTTATCACTAACTGACTCTATTGAATACGGACAATTAAAAAATGGTAATCGCAACGAAGCTGTTGTCTTGGCGGTTCGACCTATGTTAGACAAGATAACTGGTGCTTTTTCAAACGGAATCGTCGGAATAATTGCAATTACGGCGGGCATGACTGGATCAGCTACCGCAGGAGATATTAGTGCATCAAAAATTAATACCTTTGAAATTTATGCTTTTTACACACCACTTCTTTTTTCTATTCTAGCCTTAGTTATATTCTTGTGGAAAGTTAAAATTACCGAGAAAAAACATGCCGAAATCGTTATTGAACTGGAAAAAACTTTATCAAGTGGCGCTAAAAAAGCTAATACTTCTGAAGTGAATGTTGAACTTGAAGAAATATTTGCACCTGCCTCAGGACAAAAAAAGCTACTTAATGAGGTTGATGGCAACACAATTACTGGTATTGGTTTTGCTATTGATCCGGAAGAAGGTAATTTATTTGCACCATTTGATGGCAAAGTCGACTTTACTTTTTCTACAAAACATGTTTTGGGTGTTGTATCTAACAACGGATTAAAAGCAATTATTCATGTAGGAATAGGCACTATCAATATGCGAGGTGCGGGGTTTGTGTCACATTATGTGGACGGCCAATTATTCAAAAAGGGAGATCTTTTGATGAGCTTTGATAAGAAATTAATTACGAAAAACGGGTATCAAGATGACGTTATTATGTACTTTACCCAACCAGAAAACATTATAGATGTTCAACAAATTGATAATCGTGTCGTCAAACAAGGGGAGCAGATAGCAAAATTAACATTCAGGAGTGAAAGATAACTTAAAGGTGGGCCGGAAGGTATGAACTTAAAAAGAGATTGGTGGGTAGTAATCACTACAATCGCAATAACTAGTTTTCTTTCATTTTCAGTATCGGCTTCGGATGTTACTGTTAAAAAAATGGTAGATTGCAAGAATTAACCGAACACTGCAAACTGCTGAAAAACCTTTCGTGGTGATTGCCAGTTGAGTGTTTTCATTGGTCTCGCATTGATCCAATGATTAATTTGATCTAATTCTTTGGCGCTAACTGTTTCAATTTTGCGTTCTTTCGGTATAAAACGACGGACGTATCGATTTAATATCTCATTACTCCCACGTTCTTCTGGTGAATATGGGTGCGCAAAATAGACTGGAATGCCTAGTTTTTGCTCGATTTCGTTATATTTTGCAAATTCTCGCCCACGATCAACAGTGATTGACTTGGCATTTTTGATCCCTTGAAAAAAACGAATTAAGACTGGTGTCACTGCCTGACTATTGCGCCCAGTGACCTGTCTCACGATATGTTGCCGGCTTAGTCTTTCAGTAATTGTCACCAGCACATCGCCACGTCTTTTACCCGATTGCATGGTGTCAACTTCAAAATGTCCAAAGGTTTGTCGTGCTTTCACACTTTCAGGTCTCGTTTCAATCGAACGACCATGCACAAATACTTGTCGTCTACCATCAGATTGACGCTTTTGACGGATACCTTTGTCAGGTAAATCAGCTAATGATAGTTTGAGTCGACCAGCATTGAGCCAATTATAAATCGTTTTGAAAGGTAACCCTAAAACATGCGCAGCGGTTTCTGGTGACCACTTCAATATACCAATGTGGTGATTCAAAAAGACAGCGATAGCTGGTGTTAGCGTGTCATGACGACCACGTAGATGACGTTTTTTCAATGCCAACGCATGAGCAATCTCAGCTTTATAGGGTGTAACTTGATGAATTTCAATCGAAACGGTTGAAGGAGAGCGTTTAATAAAGCGCGCAATGGCACGAACAGAATAATTCAATTCGAGTAAAGTTTGAATGACAGTGCGTTCTTGAGATGATAAACTAGTCATGAGTCGCAGTTCCTTTATGGTTGTTTTAGACAATTACCATTAAAGGCGCTGCGGCTTTTTTATTCAAGTGTTCGGTTTAATTTTACAATCTACCATATAATGGTATAAATAAAATACATAATATTTTTTTCATTAAATTCTCTACCTCTTTTTAATAGGGTACCATAATCATCTAGACCAATTAAGGTTAACATAACATGTCTTATTCAGATATGAATTAATTAAGGGTCTATAATTATATTATCACCCCTAACAAAACCTATTAAAACAACCCCCGTTATCTATTGGACAGGTAATGGGGGTTGTTTTTATGTTTTTTGATATAATAGAACCAAAGATGGAGGGATTATTTGGGATGGTAGGCATGCTTTTACTAGCAATCATGTTCATTTTTATCCCTATTTGTTTTCTTATCGTAAATTGGGAGCAATTAAAAAGTTGTTTTCAAAAAAATAACAAATGAAACCTTTGGTACAAGCGGACATCACGAAATCAGACGCCGAAAATAAAATAAATAATTAAATAAATTATTTATTAGAAAGGAATATATGATATATGGTTCAACAGATTGTTTTACCTATATTAATTGTCAAATTAAGTTAGACAATTCCTCTTTGCATATGTGACTCAAGAATACTTCTGTTGGTGTTTTATAGTTTAATGATTTTCGAGGGATATTATTTCTTTTCGATGCAATAGATTGGATAAAAGATTCATCAACTTCGTTGAAATCCATTTGCTTTGGTAAACCATCTTTACGTAATAAACCAGTAGAGTTTTCATTTAACCCTCTTTGTGATGGTGTACCAGGATCTGCAAAATAGATATCAATATCAAGCGCAATCACTCATTCCAGTGATCTAGACGTGCTTAGAATGGCAATCTCAACATTAAATATAACTTTATTAAATACTAATGATTGCATTAAAAATTCCTTTTTGAGATAATTGCCAAAAAAGAGAGGATTCTCAAATGGATAACAAAGATATAGAGCTGATTCAACAAATGGAAAACAAATATGACACTTTTATGCCAGTCTTAACTAATTTAATTGATAGTGTTGAAAAATTTAACTCAATTTACAATAACTATA
>JAFXJE010000152.1 GCA_017532485.1 Peptococcaceae bacterium
AAATTTATTCAAGTTAGAAAATTCGCTGAAGGTTGGAAGTTAGTTTTTGGTAATTTTAGTTTGAAAGGGAAAAAGGGTAAAAACGGTGAGATGACACCTTTCCAATCTCTTTCTACAGCTATTGCGGCTCAAGTTGGGACTGGTAATTTAGCTGGTGCGGCTACTGCGATTATGTCCGGTGGTCCAGGGGCTGTATTTTGGATGTGGGTCAGTGCTTTCTTTGGCATGGCTACTATTTACGGGGAAGCAACCTTAGCTCAAAAATATAAAAAGACTGTAGATGGTGAAGTGACAGGTGGTCCTGTGTACTACATTCAGGAAGCCTTTCATGGTAAATTGGGGAAATATTTAGCAGCAATTTTTGCGGTCTTGATTGTTCTTGCTTTGGGCTTTATGGGCAATATGGTACAGTCTAATTCTATCGGTTCTGCCTTTGTAGAAGTATTTGCTGCTCGTGGTATTGAAATTTCTCCATTTGCTATTGGCGTGTTATTGGCAATTGTGGCAGCTTTTATTTTTATTGGTGGTACTTCTCGTTTAGCAGCAGTAGTAGAAAAAGTAGTACCAATTATGGCAATTGTTTATATTGTTGGTGGTTTGATTGTTTTAGGTTTAAATATTACAGAAATCCCAGCTGTTTTCATGATGATTATTCAAGGTGCATTTAGCCCAGAGGGTGTTGCTGGTGGTGCTTTCGGGGTTACTGTTCAGCAGGCAATTCGTTATGGGGTAGCTAGAGGCTTATTCTCTAATGAGGCTGGTATGGGTTCTACACCTCATGCTCATGCTCGTGCAACAGCTAAAAATCCACATGAGCAAGGTTTAACCGCTATGATTAGTGTGTTTTTAGATACATTTATCATTGTTAATATTACTGTATTCTCTATTTTAAGCACAGGTGCTTATACTACTGGTTTAACTGGCACAGCTTTGACTCAGGCAGCTTTTAGTACTGTATTTGGTGGCTTTGGTGATATTTTCGTAGCTGTTTGCTTATTATTCTTTGCATTCTCTACCATTTTAGGCTGGCATTTCTTTGGGGCAGTCAATGTGAAGTATTTATTTGGTGAAAAGGCTGTAAAATTATATTCTAGTTTAGTATTAATTTTTATCATTGTTGGCGCTACTTTAAAAGTAGAGTTAGTTTGGGAATTAGCAGACTTATTTAACGGTTTGATGGTTATACCAAACGTTATGGCTTTACTAGCGTTGAGTGGCGTTGTTGTAGCTACTTGTAAGGAATATAGTAAAAAATAAGATATTGCTAGTAGTTAAATAAAGCATGATATTTTGAAATTAAGCTGCAGAAGTCTAGACCAATTGGTCCAGACTTCTGCAGCTTTTATTTTGTTTAGTTGTTTAATAATTGCACAGCAGCATAGGTCATATCAACAATATCGCCACGAGTGGCAGGAGTTTTACCATCGATTTGTGAAGATGTTAAAATTCCATGTTGGGCGGCAACTATGACAGCATTTTCGTAAGTATGTTCAATATCTAAAACTCTTAAAAGAATAACGGCATAATCTTGTAAGCATACTTGTCCCGTACCTAAAGAATTTGTGCTTTGTCCAGCAATAAGTTTTTGACTGTAAAGATATCCAAAAGCAGCTTGCGCCCAATCAGGAACATCGAGGAAAGGACATTGCTCACGGAAGTATTCAGCATTATTTTTTACAGTAGTCTGTCCCTTATTCAGACGCATCATCATAATACCCATTTCCACACGATTCAGTGGGTCTGTTAAACGGAAGCCGTTTTCATCACCAAAAAATAAATTTTGTTCATGCAGCCATTGGGCTTTTTCCTCCGTTGTTAAAGGAGAGAAAATTTCTTCTTCAACTTCAGGTATAATTGTGGAAAAGCTCGGCAGCTCGTCGTCGGCAGTAGCGTTCAACAAATTATAATAATAAAAAGGGACAGCCTCATATTGTCCTTCAGTACGCCCAGTAATAATTTTTTTACTAAGCTCAAATTGGTGAGAATCATAAGTATGAGTTTTCTTTTCATTGAAGGTATCGATATCCAGTAAAAAATACTCGAAGCGGTCATTATATTCCTGTGAACCAAGTGGGTCATTAAAAGTGGTATCAAGCATCCACCAACGGTC
>JAFXJE010000014.1 GCA_017532485.1 Peptococcaceae bacterium
TACTGTTAATGGCACTACTTGTTTGGCAGGAATTAACGGATGTCTGCCTTTCAAAATAGATAAAGACGGTTTTGGCAATAATTTAGGCTCTACGGCCTGCATTTTCTCACTTAATCTAGCTTTGGCAAAAATAAAATCAATACGCGCCAAAACTTCCTGATTATACTTTAAATCTTCCAAATGAGGTACTATTTCTTGCGATAAAGCCAACAAAATACGATTAATTTCATCTCGTTCACTGCTGTAAGCTTTACGCAAATCATTGTTCATTTCTACTACAGCCATCGGCTCAATAAATAAGGTAGCACCACTAGCTGATTGGTCATGCACAATACCAGGAATTTGACTGCGATATTCCTGTTTAACCGGTACTACATAGCGATCATTGCGAATAGTAACTAAGGAATCCTGCAAATATTTTTGACTATTTTCGGAACGCACTATTTGGTCAAGCTTATCCTTTATTTTATTGCGCAAAGAATTAATTTTGCGACGAATACTTAATAATTCCGATGATGCATCATCGCGTACGGCACCATCCTCACCAATTACTTGCTCAACAGACTGCTCTAAATCAGTCAATACTGTCAGTTGTTCCCCCCACCAGGTTAAGCGTGGAATTTCGTAATTTTTTTTACGGTGAACAAAAAAATGATTTAAGCGCTTAGCACTTTTCAACACATCTAACAGCTGCAAAAATTCATCAGGCTCCAACATCCCACCAATTTCCGCTTTGCGCAATTGTCGTGAAACATCAGCTATGCCACCCAACGGAATATTTGGCTCATAGCGTCTGACTAAAACGCCTTCTGTCGTTTCTTGCTGCCAAGAAACGATTTCTTCAGCATCAACACTAGGCTGTAAGCTTTCTGCTACTTTCTGACCAAGAAAAGAACTACACTCGTTGCTCAACAAACCAACAATTTTTTCATATTCCAGTTTGCGTAAAGTTAATTCGTTCATTATACACCTCTAAAATAGTGTCCATAAGTTGAACCCTGTGGTGCCCTATTTTCTAAAAGCTGCAAAGCCTGTAAATCTACAATCACTTTACCATGCTTTTGATATTGTTCAAGCGCTTGCCGATAGCTGTTTACCACCTCTGAAATCCATTCAGGAGCCTGTCCTCTAGCTTCAATTCGCAAATAATCTATTCCTAAAGGCAAGACCGCATCCAAGCGTTTATACAAACTCAGGGTTTTACAATTATAAATATACATTCGACAATATTCATCCATTTTCAACGGAAATTGCATTCCCATTCTATCTTTCAAAGCAAACTGCTCACGCAGACAAGGTGCTTGGCAGCTTGTTTCTGCTGCTCTATCACCACAGACAGAACCTGCTACGCACTGTTCTGAAAGCATCAAAGGAAAATTACCATGAACAATTAATTCTAATGGTAAATTACCACGATAAGAACAATCTTCAATTTCTTTTAAGCTTAACTCTGGGGATAAAGTAATTTTGCTCAATTCCCAACCAGATAAGGCTTGAACAGTTAAATCGTTTAAGATATTCATTTGGTAATCGGCAGCAATATTTTCCCAGCCCATTTCCTGAGCCATTTGCAACAAACCTAAATTACCGACAACCACACCGTCAAAGTCACTATCTTTAGCAGCCTGCATCAAGGTCTGCATCCGTTTCCATTGACCTTCTTTGACTACGGGTGCACAAGTCCAATATATCTCCACACCTTGTTGATGCGCTTTTGTCGCTAAAAATTGATAATCTTCTTCATCTAACGCTTTCTGACCACGCAAAGCAGTAGCATTCACAATTACACATTGTGCCTTAGCCGCCAAGGCAGCCTCTGCCCCTTCTCTAGTACCAACATGAACAGAAATTTGTGGTTCTGTATAGCCAAAAACTGCCGGTGGAATTCTATCTAAAAAGTCTCCTACATCTTCAATATAATCCTCATAAGCAGGCAACTCTTCTGGTATATTTTCTTGCTGTTCAAGTTTTTCCATTACCTCGCGCCGAATTTGGTTTAATTCACTAGCCGGAGCAATTATACCTTCGTCCAATTCAATTATCAAATCACCTAATACATATCCTGTATTACCCAAACGTTCCAACTGCTTACGGATACTTTCCTCCGTACTTGGTTGAGTTCGTGCCAATTCCACCAAATAGGTACTTTCCCCATATCCCTGCTTGCCTTCATTGTCCCAAGCTAAGAGAGAAATAGGTTTACCTTGATGTAATTCTATTTTAAAATGTACTTGTTTTTTCAAAGGCTGCGAAGGAGTTTTATAACTATCCTGCGCCTGTTTTAAAAGAACCACATCAGAAGTACAGTACATTACCGTTGCATCTTTAACCTCTTCCGCAGCTGTAAATTCAATAGTTTGTCCCTTAACGGCTTGTTCGACAGCTTTACCTTTTACTTGTAAATCCATAATCTTACCGGCAACTTCCTTACTTTTGCCACCACTCAAAGCATAACCGTCACCTTGATTAATGTTTTTTTCTAAAAGAACACTTACGCGTTTACCTTTAGCTTTAACAATTTTCCCGACAAAAACACCACCGTTATCAGGTTTTTTATGCTGCATCAAGTCTGCACCTTGATTGCCAAAGAAATAACCAGTTGTAAATTTACGATTGAAAATCTGTAATAATTCTTGATTGGCTTTTGCTAAATTCGGCTGAATATGAGCATAATAGCAATCAATAGCTTGTCTATAATGTTTCACTACTGTTGCAACATACTCAGGTCGTTTCATTCTACCTTCAATTTTTAAAGAATTAACACCAGCTTTAATTAATTCAGGTATATGTTCAATCATATTCAAATCGCGAGTACTTAACAAATACTTACCATCAGCAACTATATTTTCACCATGACGATTAACCAATTGATATGCCATTCGACAAGGTTGGGCACATAAACCACGATTGCCGCTGCGACCACCAATCATACTGCTTAATAAACATTGACCTGAATAACCTACACATAAAGCTCCATGCACAAAGACTTCCAGTTCTACTTCCGTTTGCTGGCGAATTTTTTTAATTTCTTCCAAGGAGGTTTCGCGTGCTAAAACTACTCGTTTAATGCCTTGTTCTGCCAAGAACTTTACACCACCGGCATTATGAACTGCCATTTGCGTACTAGCATGAATTTCTAACTGTGGTAAAGTTTCCTGCAATAAACGCATAACGCCTAAATCCTGAACAATTACTGCATCAACTTTCAATTCTGCCAATTCATAAGCATAAGCAATCAAATCACCGATTTCCTCATTATGCAGCAAAGTGTTAACGGCGACATAAACTTTACAGCCTCTTTTATGTGCATACTCCACACCCTGTGCCATTTCTCCAGCCGTAAAATTGCCAGCGTTTTGTCTAGCACTGAATAATTCGCCACCGATATAAACTGCATCAGCACCATTTTCCACTGCTGCTTTCAAGGCAAGCAAATTGCCTGCCGGTGCTAATAATTCAATTTTTTTCATCGCACCCTCCCCATTATTCCAAACTTTGTTCTAATTCTTCCCATTGGGTATATAAGGCAGGAATTTTCTCTTCTAATTCCTTATATTCTTGCACATAAGCTTTGCTTGCCGCCTCATCTTGATAAGTTGCTGCATCTGCTAATAAAGCTGATAGCTCTTCAGAACGTGCCTCTGCTTCGGCTATTTTTTCTTCCAGCAAGGCAATTTCTTTCTTCACTTTTGCTTTATTGATTTTAGGCTGTTCTTTTTTATTCGGCTGTTGTTTCTGTTTGGCTTGCAACAAAGCTTTTTCTTCTTTTTCCTGCTTAATCCGTTCCAATTCAGCCTTTTTCTGCTTAAAATAACTATAATTACCTAAATAGGCAGTTAACTTTTGATTTTCTAGTTCAATAGTGCGTGTTGTTACTGCATCCAATAAATAACGGTCATGCGAAACCATAAAGATTGTCCCCGGAAAATCCTGCAAAAACCCTTCAACTATCTCTTTTGACTGAATATCCAAATGGTTGGTCGGTTCGTCCATAATCAAAAGATTAGGTTCATCTAAAATAATTTTTAATAAAGCTAAACGTGCTTTTTCGCCACCACTTAAATCGCGAATATATTTTTCAACATCATCACCAAAAAACAAAACTTGGGCCAATAAATCACGAGCTTCATTTAACTTCACATCATAATTATAGACAATTTCATCGATGATTTTATACTGGGGATTTAATTGTCTATGCTCTTGGTCATAGTAAGCAACCTTTACTCTAGCTCCAAGACGCACCAAACCTTCTGTTGGGGTAACTTGCCCCATAATAATTTTTAAAATAGTGGACTTGCCTACACCATTACCACCAATCAAGCCGACTTTTTCACCTTTATATACGGTATCCGTAAAATCAGCAAATAATTGACGATCACCCATTTTCATTGCCAACTCACGAATTTCCAGCACGACATCACCTGTTCCAGACACATCATGCATATTCAACAACATACTTTTATTATTTTTTACATTTTCCAATCTTTCCACACGTTGTAATTGTTTTTCTCTACCACGAGCTTGTTTTGACTTAATCCCTGCTTTATATTTTCTAATATATTCTTCTGTTTTAGCTATTTCTTCTTGTTGTTTCTCATAAGCTCGCATTTGAGCCATTTCTTGTTCTTCTTTCAAAACCAAATAACGGCTGTAATTACCAGGATAACTTTTTAAAACTGTATGATTTAATTCCAATGTACGTTCTGTCACTTGGTCTAAGAAATAACGGTCATGGGAAATAACTAATACTGCACCACGATAATTACGCAAATAATTTTCCAACCAGTCTAAAGCCTGCAAATCCAAATGATTAGTAGGCTCATCTAAAAGCAAAACATCCGGTTCGCGTACTAAAAGGCGTGCCAAACAAGCTCTAGTTTTTTCACCACCA
>JAFXJE010000153.1 GCA_017532485.1 Peptococcaceae bacterium
AGGTCAATATTGTTTTGGAAAAATGCCAGCTTTTCCGTACCTTTGTGTGTCAAAATGTAAAGAATGCCATGGAAAAGATTGATTCTCTCGACAAAAAGATTTTAGAAATTATATCAAACGGGCGAGTTGGTTGATTTTGTTGTACCAACAGGCAATTTTGGAAATATTTTAGCTGGATGGTATAGCAAAAAGATGGGTTTACCTATAGGTAAAATGGTTTGTGCTTCTAATAAAAATAATGTTTTAACAGATTTTTTTGCTACTGGTACTTACAATCGACAGAGAGAGTTTTATCAAACTAATAGTCCGTCAATGGATATTTTGATTTCCAGTAACTTAGAACGTTTCTTGTTTGATTTGACAGAACAAAACGGTGCGTTGGTGAAAAAATGGATGGAGCAATTACAAACGGAAGGTAGTTTTACAGTTGATGCAGCAACCAAGCTGAAAATGGATGAAGCTATTCTTGCTGGCAGTGCTGATGAAGAAGAAACCATCGCCATGATTAAAGCTTGCTATGATGAACACGAGTATTTATTAGATACCCACACAGCAGTAGCTGTTAAGGTGGCTCGCGAATTGCCAAAACAAGCTTCTGTGGCAACAGTAATTGATTCAACAGCCCATCCTGGTAAATTTGTTAGCAGTGTCTATTCTGCTTTTGCTGAAAATAAGGACGGAGCAGATGATGTAGTATTATTAAATAGATTATCTGAATTAACAAATATGCAGCAACATCCTGGTTTGGAAAAGTTGGAAGAAAAACCTGTGCGGCACAATAGATATTGCCAAAAAGGTGAAATGGAAGCAAAAATTAAAGAAATTTTAGGAGTGTAAAATATGGCTGATGAAATTGTGCGTTCTCTTGCTTATGATGGACAAGTGCGCGTATCTTCAATTGTTTGTACGGAGGCGGTAGAAGAAGCTCGTCGTCGTCACCAATGTTCGCCGACGGCAATTGCTGCTTTGGGGCGTTCTATGGCAAGTACCTTGTTATTATCTTGGGGGTTGAAAGGTGAAGGCAGTATAACTATGCGTGTCTTTGGTGATGGCCCTTTAGGTGGTATTATTTGCACAGCAGACGCAGATTATCATGTGCGTGGTTATGTGCAGGAGCCACAAGCAGAGCTGCCTTTAAATGCATTGGGCAAGCTTGATGTTGGTGGTGCAGTTGGTCAAGGTGAGTTATATGTGGCTAAAGATATCGGTGTAGGTGAGCCATATATGGGAAGTGTGCCGCTTGTTACCGGTGAAATTGGTGATGATGTGGCTAGCTACTTGATGACTTCTGAACAGACCCCATCAGTTGTAGCAGTAGGTGTTTTGGTAGATACAGATTATCATGTAAGAGCTGCCGGTGGTATTATTATTCAAGCTTTACCTGGTGCTGGTGATGATATTTTGGATGACCTCGAAGAAAAATTGCTTCATGTGCGTCCAGTGAGTACTTTGATTGATGAAGGTGCTGATGCTAAAGAAATAATAGCACAATATTTGCAAGGTGTAGATGTGCAGTATTTGGAAACTCATGAAGTAAGCTGGCGCTGTAATTGTGACCGTGAAAGAATAGCCGCTTTATTGAAGGGTTTGGGCAAAGAAGAATTAGAAGATATTAGAGAAAAAGAGGGACATAGCGAAGTTATTTGTCACTTCTGCAATGAACGTTATTTGTTTACTGATGAAGAATTAACTGCTTTAATTGAGGAATTGGCGCAAGAATAAAATATAAGGGGCAGGAAATGACTGGGGGAGAAAGCTATGACAATATCTGAGTTTAGAAAATTGAATATGACACAATTGGATGTTTTGATGGAAGTAGGTAATATCGGTTCTGGCAATGCAGCAACTGCCTTATCAAATATGTTGAATTGTAAAGTTATGATGCAGATACCGAGTATTCGCTTGTTAGATTTTGCTAAAACTCCAAAATATTTAGGTGGCGAAAGTAATGTCGTTGTAGGTGTCTTAGTCAGAGTACATGGAGATATCCAAGGAATGATGTTCCATGCTTTCCAAAAAAATTATATCAATCAATTATTGGGTGGCTTTTTGGGAATGCATATTGAGTCGTTGGATGAGTTGGATGAAATGGGTAAATCCATGCTTAATGAAGTTGCCAATATTACCAGTGCTGCTTATGTTAATGCCCTTTCAACATTAACCAATATGACTATTGATATTTTACCGCCTGAACAGCACATCACAACAATTGGTGAGTTAGTTAAAATACCACGTCAAGAGTTAAGTGATTTAAGTGACGA
>JAFXJE010000154.1 GCA_017532485.1 Peptococcaceae bacterium
AAAGTTGCCAAGATGATCCCTAATGAATTAGGAATGACAATTAAAGGTGCTTTAGAGAGTTCGCAGGAATTACGCAATATTTGTGATGAAGATGAACAGGTCAGGGAATTGATTGCTACAGCACAGCAACTGGAAGGGATGCCGCGCCATGCTGGCACACACGCAGCTGGAGTGGTAATTTCTCAAGAAAGCTTGGATAAATATTTGCCACTGCAAAAATCTCAGGAATGTGGTGTAATTACGCAATACGCCAAAGAAAATGTTGAAGAAATCGGCTTGTTAAAGATGGACTTTTTGGGCTTGCGTACCTTGACAGTAATCAATAAAGCTATTGATATGGTTGAAGCAAATCACGGTGTGCGGATTGATTTTGACAAAGTGGATTTGAATGATAAATTGACTTATGAGTTATTATGCCGTGGGGATAGTATTGGTGTGTTCCAGTTGGAAAGTAGTGGTTTACGAGCAATTATGCGTGATTTAGAGCCAACCAGCTTGGAAGAAGTTATTGCTTTAGTGGCTTTGTACCGTCCTGGACCTTTGAGTGGTGGGATGGCTGATGATTTTATTGAACGCAAACATGGGCGTAAACAAAATGAATATTTACATCCTGTCTTAAAGCCAATCTTGGAAACAACTTATGGTGTTATTTTATATCAAGAACAAGTTATGCGTATTGCCAGCGATTTGGCAGGTTTTACTTTGGGTGAAGCTGATATGCTGCGTCGGGCTATGGGTAAGAAAAAACCGGAAATCATTGCTGGTTTGAAACAGCAATTTATTGATGGTGCGGCTAAAAATAATGTTGAAGAGTCTATAGCGATTAAAGTATTTGAATTGATAGAGTATTTTGCTGGCTATGGTTTCAATAAAAGCCACAGTGCAGCTTATGCTATTGTAGCTTTTCAAACAGCATATTTGAAAGCTCACTATCCTGCCGAATTTATGGCAGCTTTACTAAGCAGTGTTATGGATAATAATGAACGAGTTTCGTTCTATATAGCAGAATGTAAACGCATGAACATTCCTGTGTTACCACCAGATGTTAATGAAAGTAATGAAAGCTTTATTGTAGTCAATGGTGCTATTCGTTTTGGCTTAGCAGCTTTGAAAAATGTGGGCAGAGCAGCCGTAGAAGAAATTATGTTAATAAGAGGGCAAGAAGGTCCTTTTGTTTCCTTGCAAGATTTTTGCAGTCGCGTAAACTTACACCAAATGAATAAACGCATGATTGAAAATATGATTAAAGGTGGAGCTTTTAATTCACTTCATGCCAATAAACATCAATTGCTCTTGATTTTGGACGAATGTATCAGTCAAGGAACGACTATTCAACAACAAAAAAATAGTGCTCAAATTTCCTTATTTGATTTAGCTGAGCAATCAGGTTTGACCTATCAATTCGAGCCGATAAAAATGCCAGAAGTGCCGGATTTCAACGAACAGGAATTATTAATGATGGAAAAAGAGGTACTGGGACTTTATATCAGTGGTCATCCATTGGACGGCTATACAGCAGCTTTACAAGAACGCACCTCAGCGCAGATTGCACAGTTGGGTGAGGAAAATGACCAAGAACGCGTCTTCTTGGGAGGAATGATTAATCATTTTAAAATCACTACAACTAAGCGTGGCGAAACTATGGCTACTTGTGAGTTTGAAGATTTAAGCGGAACTATTGATTTATTGGTCTTTCCAAAGGTGTTTATTAAATATCGTGAATTTATCCAAAATGATGCTATTGTTTTAGTCAAGGGGCGTTATTCAGCACAGGAAGATAATCCTAAATTGTTTGTTGAGCATATAGAATCATTACAAATTACAGAGACGACGTTTGAGTCTGAGCCAACGGTGCCATTAGCTCAGTTGGCAGAGCAAAAGAGTAAAAAGTTTTATTTGCGTTTGTTGGGCGAGATTACAAGTATAGATAAACAGCGTGAAATACAGCGTTTGTTGATGCGTTATCATGGCGATATACCAGTCTATTTCTATTTTGCTGAGGAGAAAAAAATGGTTTTGGCTGAGCAGCGCTTATGGGTAAAAAATGATATTGATTTACTGATGAGTTTAACTCAGTTGATTGGAGCAGAAAATATATCCATTGCTGATAATGGCAAAGGAAGAGAAATTACCTAAGAGAGTAGAGGATGAAAGATGAAAATCGGAATTTATGCAGGGACATTTGACCCCGTAACGAACGGTCATCTTAGTGTTTTACAGAAAGCGGCAGAGGTATTTGATTTGGTTATTATCGCAATTGCTGCAGATAATAATAAGAAAACACTCTTTACCTTGGAAGAACGGCAACGCTTAGTTGAAGAAAGTATTGCTCAAATGGAAAATGTAACAGTAGAAACATTTTCCGGTTTATTGGTAAATTATGCAGAACAAAAAGGAGCTACGGCATTAGTGCGTGGCTTGCGAGCTGTATCAGATTTTGAATATGAAATGCAGATGGCATTGTTCAACAAAGATTTGGCACATGGTTTGGAAACAGTATTTTTTATTGCTGATGTTGAACATTCTTTTATCAGTTCCAGTCAAGTGAAAAATATTGCTGCTTTAGGTGGAAAGATAGATAAATATGTTTCACCGGCAGTTGAAAAAGCTTTGGCAGAAAAATACCAATAAAAAATGGATTGCAGAGAGAAGGTAAATGATGAAACGAACAAAAATAGTTTGTACCATTGGTCCTGCCAGCGAACAAGTAGAAACTTTAGTAAAAATGCTGCAGCATGGTATGAATATTGCTAGATTAAACTTTTCGCACGGGACACATGAAGAACATAGTCAAAGAATAAAAAATATTCGCCAGGCTTCTCAATTAACAGGTATACCAGTAGCTATTATGCTGGATACTAAGGGACCGGAAATTAGAACAGGTCAGTTGAAAAATGGTAAAATCACTTTGAAAGCAGGCGAAGAAATTTTTTTGACTACAGAAATTATTCAAGGTGATGAAGAACGTATTTCCATTAGTGAAGAACAGTTAATCCATGATATATCTGTTGGTGACCGTATTTTATTGGATGATGGTCTAATTGAATTGCAAGTCAAAGAAATATTAGCCAAAGATATTCGTTGTCAAATTTTAAATACAGGGGAATTATCCAACCGTAAAGGTGTCAATGTACCGGGTGTTGCTTTAAACTTGCCGGCGGTCAATCAAAAAGATTATGAAGATATTCTCTTTGGTATTGCGCAGCAAGTAGACTTTATAGCAGCCTCTTTTGTGCGCAGTGCTGATGATGTTCTCCAAATCAGAAAGATTTTGGAAGAACATTCTTCGGACATTCATATTATTGCCAAAATCGAAAATGGGCAAGGTGTAGATAATTTAGAAGAAATATTAGCGGCTTCTGACGGCTTGATGGTGGCTAGAGGCGATTTAGGCGTGGAAATAGCTACGGAACGAGTACCTCTAGTGCAGAAAGCGATGATAAAAGCTAGTAATTTGGCTGGTAAGCCAATCATTACCGCTACGCAAATGTTGGATTCTATGATTAGAAATCCACGCCCGACAAGAGCTGAAGCCAATGATGTGGCTAATGCTATTTTTGATGGTACAGATGCGGTTATGCTTTCAGGAGAAACAGCTGCTGGTAAATATCCTTTAGAGGCTGTCCAAACTATGGAAAAAATAGCTCGGACTATTGAAGCTGCCTTGGCAGACCAAATAGGCGAAGAACGAGTACAGGGGACAACTAATATTACCACTACAGATGCTATTGGCTATGCAAGTTGTGGTTTGGCAAAAAGTTTAGCAGCTAAAGCGATTATTACGGCTACGGAATCAGGTTCCACAGCTCGTAAGGTAGCCAAATATCGCCCTAATGCTGATATTATTGCGGTAACTGGTAAAGAAAGAACCTTGCGGAAATTGTTGTTGGTGTGGGGTGTTACCCCTATTTTAGGCAAAGTGGTCAATAACACTGATGATATGCTGCAAGAGGCTATTCAACGTTCCGTTGATGCAGGTTTAGTACGAGACGGTGATTTAGTTATTTTGACTGCTGGTGTACCAGTAGGTATTTCAGGAACAACAAATCTTATCAAGGTAGAGGTTGTTGGAAAAATGCTGGCTCAAGGTACGGGACTTGGTAGTGGTTCATTAGTAGGTTTTGCGCGCAAAATTCTCGAACCAGCTGATTTACAGGCAGTAGGTGAGCAGGATATTCTTATTTGTCAACAAACTGACAGCTCATATTTGGAGGCTATCAAAAAGGCAAGAGCTATCATAACTGAAACCAATGGTTTGACTTCACATGGGGCGATTGTTGCCTTGAACTTGAATAAACCGATTATTGTGGGGGCAGAAAATATTTTGGCCAATGTGCAGAATGGCGATTTGTTGACGATGGAATTGGAAACAGGTCTTATTTATCAGGGTCAAACAGGAATACAATAAGGAGAGGCAAGATGACAACAATTTATCATCGGACAGAAATGCTGATAGGTACTGATGCTATGGCAGCTTTGCGACAGGCTCATGTAGCGATAGCTGGTATAGGTGGTGTTGGATCTTATGTGGTAGAAGCTCTAGCCAGAGCTGGTGTAGGTAAATTAACTTTAGTTGACCATGATACAATAGACATTACTAATCTTAATCGCCAAATCCACGCTCTCCAAAGCACTGTCGGTCAGCCCAAAGTAGAGGCAATGGCACAGCGCGTACATGACATAAATCCTGATATTGAAGTGATTACCCATCAACAGATGCTTTTGGAAGACAACTTTGAGGAAATATTTTCTGGGCAATATGATTATTTGGTAGATGCTATTGATATGGTTACAGCCAAAGTAAATATGGTGCTTTTTGCTCAGGAAAGAAATATACCGATTATATGCAGTATGGGAACAGCCAATAAGCTGGATAATACAGGATTTGTGATTACAGATATCAGTAAGACGCATACTTGTCCTTTGGCACGTGTGATGCGTAAAGCATTAAAAGATAGGGGGATTACCAAAGGGGTGGAGGTACTCTATTCTACAGTTCCTGCTCTAAAAGTGCAGGGAGAGACAGAGGAAGGTAAGAGGATACCACCAGCCAGCATTTCTTATGTGCCGGCAACTGCTGGCTTATTGTTAGCAGGGCATATTATTCAACAAATCATAGAAAAAAATAGTGTTAAAAAATTATAAAGATTGACTTTTCCTAAAACTTTAGGTACACTATACTTATTGTATTGAGGGAAAAGATTACTGAGGAGGTTATTATCATTATGGCAAGCGAAAATGTAGTAATGTTTACAGAAGAAAATTTCCAGGCTGAAGTATTACAGTCTGAAATGCCAGTTTTAGTAGACTTTTGGGCTGCATGGTGTGGTCCATGCAAAATGATTGCACCAATCGTTGATGAATTGGCTGCTGATTTTGTAGGTAAAGCAAAAGTTGCAAAATTAAATGTTGATGATTGTGGTAGAATTGCACAAATGTACGGTGTAATGAGTATTCCAACATTAATCGTATTTAAAGACGGTAAAGAAGCAAACAGAATCGTAGGCTTCCGTCCTAAAGCTGAATTAGCAAAATTATTAGAAGGCTAATAACAAAGAGCTTGAGATTACAAAATCTCAAGCTCTTTTTTTTGCCCGACGCATTTTTGGTCGGGTACAGACGCTTTTCTGTTGGGTACAGGCGCCTTTCTGGTCGGGCACAGACGCTTGCCAGTCCACCCTTAACTTTAAGTGGGGGCAGGGGGGATTTACAATAAAAAGCCGAGACAAAAATTTGTCTCGGCTTAATTTACATATAATTATTCAGCAGCTGGTTGATTAGCAATAGCATCTTCCATTAATTGTTGTCTTTCTTCTTCGGAGATGTTAGCTAAAGCAGCGTTAACACCTTCTAATAATGGACTGCCTTTTTTCAAACCTGCAGCGATAGCTGTATCGTTTGCTTCATATTTGAAACCTTTACCGTCTTCAAAAACAACGTAAGCGAATTCGCTGTTTGCCATGCTTGCGGAAATACCTTCTGGTCTTTCAGATACATAACCATCGATTACACCACTTTGTAAAGCAACACGCATAGCAGGGAAGTCTGTCATAGCAGTGTGATGAGTAACACCTTCGATTTGGTCAATTACAGTATCGTGGAAAGTATTCAATTGAGCAGTGATTTTTTTGCCAGCGAAATCTTGGATGCTGGTAGCATTAACTAAATCGCTATCGGAACGAACAACGATTACTAAGTCGGAAGTGTAGTAGTTGTCAGAGAAATCAATACTTTCTTTACGTTTTTCAGTAGGAGACATACCGGCAATAATCATATCTAATACACCGGATTGAACAGCTGGAACTAAACCATCCCATTCAGTTCTTACGATTACTAATTCTTTACCCATGCTTTCAGCTACTTTTTTAGCGATTTGTACGTCATAGCCGTTTGCAAATGTGCTGTCGCCTTGGATTGGAACAGCGCCGTTGGAGTCATCTAATTGAGTCCAGTTGAATGGAGCATAACCACATTCCATACCAACTTTTAATACGGAGCTTTCAGCTTCGCCTTGTTGTGCTTGCTGTGCTTGTTGTTCTTGTTTTTGACCACCACAACCTGCTAAACTCAGGGTGAAAGTCAATGCCAAAGTAGCAGCAATAATTTTTCTGAATTTTTTGTTCATATATGTATTCCCCCTAAAATATATTGTTGTTAATGTAACACAAAACAGCCTTTTTGACAATACAGAAAGGCTGTTTTATGTGAAT
>JAFXJE010000155.1 GCA_017532485.1 Peptococcaceae bacterium
CTGACAAAAACGACAACCTCTTGTGCAGCCCCTTTGTACTTCCAACATAGCACGATTATGCACCACATCTAGATAAGGTACAATAGGTTCTGTTGGGAAATATGCTTTATCCATATGCTGCAGATAGCGTTTTTGGATATAAGCCGGTGCTTGTGGATGGTTGGGCTTAACCTCCGCAATAGTACCATCATCATGGTAAGTTACATCATAAAAACGTGGAATATAAACACCACCGATACTTACCAATTCATCCAACAATTCTGTCTTGATTATTTTGCCATCATGTTTTTCCAAATGCTCCAGCATGACTGCATAAACTTCCAAATTCATTTCTTCCCCTTCACCAATCAGAAAGAAATCGGCAAAATCAGCTAGTGGTTCAGGATTATAGGCACAAGGACCACCCATAAAAATAATTGGGTCTTCGTCACTTCTTTCCCACCAGCGCAGAGGAATATGGGCTAAATCCAACATATTTAAAATATTGCTATAACTCATTTCATATTGCAAAGTAAAACCAATACCATGAAAGTCCTTCAGTGGACGATAACTTTCCAAACTAAACAAAGGAATATTATGTTGACGCATTAAGCTTTCCATATCTGACCATGGTGCAAAAACACGTTCCATAAGGCAATTTTCCATTTCATTGGCTTGATGATATAAAATGCTCAAGCCTAAATGAGACATCCCAATTTCATAAATATCCGGAAACGCAAAAGCTAGATGTAATTTTGTCTTTTCCCAATCTTTTTTTACAACATTCATTTCGTTGCCCTGATAACGCAGCGGCTTTTCTACTTTATTTAAAAGATAATCTTCAATCCATTCCCGCATATTCTCAGCTCCTTTACTATAACAATTTATTTTACCTTAAATTGCAAATACTAGCAAGTCAAAAACGCTGGTACTATCCACTTTCCTATGCTATAATGAAAGCTATCTAAATTTACGAAAGGAGCCGAATACATGAAATTATTTTTTCGCTTGCTCAAAGGAATATTTTCTTGTACGCTCTTGCTCGGCTGCTTATTTTTTTATGCAATTTTTATTGAACCTGCACTTTTGGAAGTCAAACATGTCTATCTAAATATTAACAACTTTTCTACTGAGACAGAGCTGACTATCGCTCAATTTAGTGATACTCACTTAGGCTTTCAATATGACTTAGCTGATTTAGAAAAAGCTGTAGAAAAAATCAATACTCTAAAACCAGATGTAATTGTCTTTAGTGGTGATTTGATTGATAATGCCCAACAATATGGAGATATTAATAGCATCACACCTATTCTCCAAAAATTGCAAGCACCTTTAGGTAAATTTGCCGTCTACGGCAACCATGATTACGGCGGCGGTGCTATGAAACATTATCAGCAAATTATGGCAGAAAGCGGTTTTACTTTACTCAGCAACACTGCTCAAAAAATCAAACTGACTGATGGCTCGCTTATCGGCATCGGTGGTTTGGATGAGTCTTATTTCGGCAAGCCTGATCCAGCCTTATTAGAAAAAGAATTACAAAAGTATCCATATCAAATACTTCTCCTGCATGAACCCGACTTAATTGCAGAGTTTAATACTTTGCCTAATTTAGCTATGGCTGGTCATAGCCACGGCGGACAAATCAAGCTGCCTTTAATAGGTTCCCTTATTACAACTCGCTACGCCGAAAAATATGTCGCAGGCTCTTATCAGCTGAATAAGGATACTTTGCTCTATGTCAATATAGGCTTAGGTACTACGCGTATTCCTATGCGCTTTGCCAATGTACCAGAAATTACGCTTTATCATTTACAATTCCAAAAATAAATATCACTACCGAGGAGGTTAATTTATAATGACACAGGAAAATGCTACTTGGGATTTAACTCCAATGTTTGCCACTACTACAGCTTGGCGAGAAGGTTTAGCTGCAGCCCAAGATACAGCTAAAGAATTGACTGCTTTACAAGGAAATATTACAGTCTCTGCTGACAATCTTTATCACGCCTTGCAGCTTAATGACCGCTTAGGTGAACAACTGGCTGCTTTATTCGTGTATGCCAAAATGTATTTTGACCAAAATATGTCCAACGGTGAAGCTAAAGACATCTACGAAACTGTTGATAGTGCTTATACTAATATTGCCGAAGAATTATCTTTCTTCGAGCCAGAATTATTAACTATGACTCCTGACACTTACCGTCAGTTCACTCAAGAAAAAGC